>JAFDIC010000005.1 GCA_019308525.1 Deltaproteobacteria bacterium | reverse complement strand
CAGCCTGTCATGTCAAAGGAGGCCGGAGTATCCTGAGGCTGATGAAAAGGGGGCTTAACCTGGAGGAAGGAGACACGAGCCCGGATTACCGTTTCACCCTGGAAACCGTTGCCTGCCTGGGCGCATGTTTTCTGGCCCCCACGATGATGATCAACCGCACCTACTTCGGAAAGCTCAATCCGACAAAGGTGGCCAAGATCTTGGATCAATATGCCGGGAAGAAGGGGACAGGCTAAGTAGCATGGGAAAACTTTCATCGGTCGGAGAACTGGAATGGTATCGAAACAGGGTCTCGGCCAGGCAACAGGAGGTAAAGACCCGGGTCTACATTTGTATGACAGGATGTCGCGCTTACGGTGCAGGGGACGTGAAAAGCGCCCTCGAAGGGGAGGTGAAAAGACAAGGGCTTTCCCAGGAGGTGGAGATACGGTCTACGGGTTGCCATGGCTTCTGCGCAAAAGCGCCGGTTCTTTACATCGAATCTCTAGGGGTTCAGTACCAGGAAGTTGACCCTGAAGATGCCAAGGAGATCGTAGAGAAAAGCGTGAAGTCCCTTGAGATAATCGACCGGCTGCTTTATCACGACCCAAAATCCGGTAATCCCGTTGCCTATCGCGACCAGATCCCCTTTTATCAAAAACAGGTCAGGCGTGTCCTGGCAAATTGTGGAAAGATAGACCCCACGAACATTGACCACTACATTGCCTCTGGAGGGTACAGGGCTATTGTGAAGGCCCTTACCGAGATGACCCCTGAGCGGGTTATAGAGGAGATAACCAGGGCCAAGCTGAGGGGGAGGGGGGGTGCAGGTTTCCCTACCGGCATCAAATGGAAATATGCCAGGAAAGCCGTGGGTAGGCCGAAATACATCGTATGCAACGGAGACGAGGGTGATCCGGGCGCCTTCATGGACCGGGCGGTGCTGGAGGGAGACCCTCACTCCGTACTGGAAGGTATGCTCATAGGAGGTTACGCTATTGGGGCGGAATACGGGTATATCTATGTACGCGAAGAATATCCCATTGCCGTAGAGCACCTGACCCGTGCAATGGAGCAAATGAGGGCGCTGGGTCTCCTTGGTGAGAACATACTCGGAATGGGCTTCAACCTGGATATCAGCCTCATGATGGGAGCCGGTGCCTTCGTGTGTGGAGAAGAAACAGCACTGATGGCATCCATCGAGGGAGGGCGAGGTATGCCCCATGCAAGGCCCCCCTTTCCAGCCCAGTCTGGGTTGGCGGGCAAGCCCACGAACATAAATAACGTGGAAACATGGGCCAACGTACCCCTGATCATAAAGAACGGGGCCGGGTGGTACGGAGAAGTCGGGACGGAGAAGAGCAAAGGTACCAAGGTCTTCTCCCTGGCCGGGAAGGTCAACAACACGGGCCTGGTGGAAGTCCCCATCGGTGTAACGGTCAGGGAGGTGGTCTATGACATCGGCGGGGGTATTCCAAAGGGGAGGCGGTTCAAGGCGGTACAGATGGGTGGACCCTCGGGTGGATGCGTCCCCGCCCAGCACATGGGACTCCCCATCGACTATGATACCCTCCAGGAGATCGGAGCCATTATGGGTTCCGGGGGCATGGTAGTCATGGACGAAAACAACTGCATGGTCGAGATCGCCCGGTTCTTTCTGAGCTTCACCCAGTCAGAATCCTGCGGCAAATGCGCACCATGCAGACTTGGCACGACACAACTCTTGCAGGTCCTTACAAGGATAACACAGGCAAGGGGCAGGATCAGCGATATTGACCTCATAAGGGAGCTGGGCGATACGGTTATCAAGACTTCCCTGTGCGGCCTCGGGCAGACTGCACCCAAACCCGCGCTTTCCACCCTGAACTTCTTCCTCAAGGAGTACGAGGACCATATTCTGGAGAAGAGGTGTGAAGGAGCAACCTGTGATGCCATGGTCATTTCTCCATGCCAGCACGCCTGCCCCGCAGGGATCGATGTCCCCAATTATGTTGCAGCCATCGCAACGGGCGACTATGAGAAGTCAGTGGAGATTATCAGAGAGAGAAATCCCTTTCCTGCCGTGTGTGGAAGGATATGCGTTCACCCCTGCGAATTCAAATGCAGGCGGGGAGAGCTTGATGAACCGGTTGCCATCAGGGCCTTGAAGCGCTTTGCGGCTGACTGGTATTTCAAGAATATCGGAAAGGCCGGGCCCCCCTTTCCGATTACAAGGGACAAGAAAGTTGCGGTCATTGGCGCAGGTCCTGCGGGTTTGACCTGTGCGTTTTTCTTGAGGAAGATGGGCTATCCTGTTACCGTTTTTGAAGCAAAATCCGTGGCCGGCGGGATGCTCGGAATCACGGTCCCGGAGTTCCGATTACCCCGCTGGGTGATTCAGGAAGAGGTGGAATACATAGAGAGCTGCGGTGTCGAAATCCGATACAATTCGCCCATTGACGCGAGGCATACCGTCAACGACCTCCTGGAAGAAGGCTTCAGTGCAGTTTTTATCGCCGCAGGGGCTCAGGCCAGCAAGCGCATGGGGATCCCTGGAGAACAAGAAGGGCTGAAGGGCCTGTACTATGGGCTGAATTTTCTGGCGGAAGTCAAAGCGGGCAGGCAGGAGATGTTGGGAGGAAGGGTCCTAGTCATAGGGGGAGGCAACGTGGCAATGGACGTTGCAAGGACTGCCTTGAGGATGGGCGCAAGTGACGTCCAGGTCTTCTGCCTCGAGAGCCGGGAAGAGATGCCGGCTTGGGAGAAGGATATAGATGAAGCTATGGAAGAAGGGATTGTCATTAACCCTTCCTGGGGACCGAGGCTGATTAATCACGACGGAGACAGGGTGACGGGCATAGAGTTCGTTCGTTGCATCTCGGTTTTTGACGAAAGGGGGAATTTTTCGCCCCAATTTGACGAGAGCGTGACCCAGAGGGTGGAGGCCGATGCGGTCATCGTCTCTATAGGCCAGGCCCCCGACCCCTCCTTCTTGTCTGATGATGTCCAACTGGAGAGGACACTCTGGGGGGCCCTGGTAGTAGATGATAATACCCTCTCCACAAACATACCTGGCATTTTTGCGGGCGGGGACTTCACCACAGGGCCCACCTACGTGATTCGGGCGATAGGATCCGGGAGAAGAGCTGCTGTTTCCATAGATAGATACCTTAGAGGCGAAAAGGGCAGGGTTGAACTGAGGGATGAGAAGACCGAATTGGTTGAGAGTGCCCGTTTAGCCCTCGAGGAAGAGGAGACGGAGGAAAAACCGAGGGAGCGGTTGGAGATGGAAGAGCCCGAAGAAAGGGTACGTGACTTTCGGGAAGTGGAAAGGGGTTTCGGACCGGGGGAGGCCGAGCGGGAATCCAAAAGGTGCCTCAGGTGCGATCTGGAAGAGAAATAGGGGTGGACATATGATTAGATCAATAACCAGGAAGAAGACTGACGAAGAGATAGACAGGCTTCTCGAAGGGATAAGAAGGGTATTCATCATTGGGTGCGGAACCTGTGTGACCCTCACGAGGACAGGAGGACAGCCAGAAGTGGAGGCCATGGGTGAAAACCTGGTTATGAAGGGGAAGCTTGTGACCGGAAGCGTAGTACTACCGGTGGCCTGTGACAACCTCACCAGCGAGGCCCTGGAAACCTATGGCTCGCAAATAGAACAGGCAGGCGCCCTGTTGATTATGACCTGTGCCTTTGGCGTCCAGACCATCGCGAGGCAGTTGAAAAAACTGGTTATCCCGGCCCTTGACACCATTTTTATAGGCAAGGAGACGGGCCTTGGGCGGTTCGATGAAATATGCACCCAATGCGGGACCTGTATTATAGGAAAAACAGGCGGAATATGTCCGGTCACGTCCTGCCACAAGGGCCTTGTAAACGGCCCCTGCGGTGGTACCAACCACGGAAAATGCGAGATAGACGAGAACAAGGATTGTGTCTGGACCCTCATCTACAACAGGTTGAAGGAACTGGGAAGGCTTGATTCCATGAAGCTCTACCAGTCTCCTCGAAATCACCAGGGTGAGCCTATGCCAGGAAAGATTTTGCTAACATGATAGAAGAGGGTCAGGAAATGGTCTCAAAATTCAAACAGGCCCTGGAATCGGGTAAGTTCGTGGTCACCTCAGAGGTAGCTCCACCAAAGGGGACCAATCTCGAGAGGACGGCTCACCATATTGAGCTGCTCAAAGACAAGGTGGACGCCATAAACATAACGGATCATCAGAGTTCCGTAATGAGGTTCCCCTCCCTGGGAGGGGCTCTCCTGGTCAAAGAAATGGGTGGCGAACCCATCCTTCAGATGACCTGCCGGGACAGGAACCGCCTGGCCCTCCAGGCTGACTTGCTCTTCGCCTCCAGCAGGGGTATCCACAATGTCCTTTGTTTGACGGGCGACTCGGTGCTCCTGGGCGATCACAAGGAAGCCAAGAGCGTCTTTGATCTTGATTCAAGTCAACTCATTGCAACCATAAGGAGAATGGAGAGGGGAAAGGACCTGGGGGGCAATGACCTGGATGGCGGGGTCTCCTTTTGTGCGGGCGCCATCGTTACACCCGAGGCAGACCCAATCGACCCACAGCTCATCAAATTTGAGAAAAAGATCGAAGCAGGAGCGGAATTTATCCAGACACAGGCGGTTTATGACCTCGATAATTTTAAGAATTTTATGGAATATACAGGCCAGTTTCCCGTGAAAGTCCTGGCCGGAATCATTCTCCTGACCTCTGCACCCATGGCAAGGTTTATGAACAAGAACGTTGCCGGTGTCAGGGTGCCACAGGAATTGATAGACGAGATGGATGCAGCACCAAAGGGGAGGAAGATTGAAAGGGGCATAGAAATCGCCGGGCGAATGATCCGGAGGATAAGGGAAGAGAAGATGTGTCACGGGGTGCACATCATGGCCATCGGAAGGGAAGAACTGGTCCCTGACATCATGTCGGCCGCCGGCCTGATTTGACGTGAATTGAATGAAGCGTGGAACTAATGTTCGCTAGACGCCTTAAAGTTTCCGGACTTTGAGCTCCTCAGCGGGCCTTGCAGGACTTTAACAATATTTTCCTGAAATCCCCAAATCCTCCCAGGAACTTGCTTCAGCATTGCTTCAAGACTTGCTTGTGATTCCCGGCATTATCATCAAGGAATCTTTTGCAGCGCTCCTTCTTATCCTGCCCCAAAAGAATCTCAAGAAAAACATTGGTATCCACTAAGTGTCTTGCTTCAGACGGAATTGGAATTTTCCTCAGATTGTGCTAAATAAAGAAAGAAGTAAAACGCTATGACCAAAAAGAGAAGGAGTTAGACGCCTGAAGCCGGGCTTGGTTTCTTGGGTATTGGCATAGATCCGCCTGGAGCTGCATGGGGAGCAATGGTCAACGAGGGGTACCTATATCTGATGTCGCACCCGGTGCTTTCTTTTTCTCCAGGAATCGCAATCATGTTGGTAGTGTTAGCCTTTAATCTAGTGGGAGACGGGCTGAGAGACGCTTTGGATCCAAGACTTCGAGGGATACTTTAGATAACATTGACTAATACAAATCCCTCAGAATTGTTATTCCACATTGATCAGTGAGACACCTTATGGCAGTGTTATTGGAAGTAAAGGGACTCAGGACCCAATTTCAGACCGAGCAGGGACTGGTAAAGGCTGTAGACGGAGTATCCTATCATGTGAATGAGAAGGAAATTGTTGCCATTGTGGGAGAGAGTGGGTGCGGGAAATCCGTCAGCCAACTATCAGTAATGCAGTTGATACCGTCACCCCCGGGTAAGATCGTTGATGGTGAGGTAATTCTTGAAGGCCAAGATCTCCTAAAATATGAAGCAAATGGTGAGGAGATGCGTTCTATCCGGGGCAGGAAGATTGCCATGATATTCCAGGAACCCATGACATCCCTTAACCCCGTGCTGACCATAGGGAGACAACTGACCGAGTGTCTCGAACTGCACCTCAATATGGACAAGCAAAGTTCCATGGAAAGAGCATCTGAGCTGTTGGATCAGGTCGGAATCCCGGACGCAAGGAACCGCCTTCATGACTATCCGCATCAGTTCAGTGGGGGAATGCGGCAGAGGGTGATGATCGCCATGGCCCTCTCATGCAGCCCGAAGATAATTATAGCAGATGAACCAACCACGGCCCTGGATGTCACCACACAGGCCCAACTTTTGGAACTCATGAAAGAAATGGTGATGCAATTCAAGGCATCCCTTGTACTTGTGACGCATAATCTTGGCGTCGTGGCCCGCTATGCCCAGCGGCTCTATGTTATGTATGCTGGCCGAATCGTAGAATCGGGAACGTCAAAGGAGATATTTGGATCTCCAAGGCATCCCTATACTATAGCACTCCTAAGATGCGTGCCCCGCCTGGATGAGGAAGAAGGAAGAAAGCTTGTTCCCATTAAAGGCATGCCTCCCAACCTTATTAACATGAGCCCCATCTGTGCCTTTTATCCCCGATGCTCCCATCATATTGATAAATGTGTGAATGAACCATGGCCCGAGTTGAGGCACATCGATGGCCAGCACTACGTCTCATGCCATGTAAATGTCCAGGAGAATTCCGGTGAGTGAATTGGAAAATCAGAGGCTGGTTGAGGTCAAGGACTTGAAGATGTATTTCCCTGTGACCAGGGGATTGATGCGACGTAAGGTTGCGGAGGTGAAGGCCGTTGACGGGGTGAGTTTTTTCATAGAGAGGGGCGAAACCCTTGGACTTGTCGGTGAGAGTGGTTCTGGGAAGACCACGGTAGGCAGATGTATTCTCAGGTTATATCGGCCCACCGGGGGGAAGATTTTTTTTGAGGGTAAGGACATTACCCACTTACGGGAGAGTGAATTAAGACCATTACGCCGAAAGATGTCCCTGGTATTTCAGGATCCCTATGGTTCTCTTGATCCTCGACAGAGCGCGGGCAGTATTGTGGGAGAGCCCTTGAAAATCCACGGCCTTGTATCCAGTAGAAAAGAGTACAAGGAAAGAGTTGATGAACTCTTCCGGATTGTTGGGCTTGACCCGAGTATGACCGATCGTGTTCCCCATGAGTTTAGCGGGGGGCAGCGCCAGCGCATAGGTGTTGCGAGGGCGCTGGCCGGAGAGGCTTCCCTCTTGATCTGTGACGAGCCTGTTTCAGCCCTCGATGTATCAATCCAGGCGCAGATCATCAATCTATTTGAAGAGCTCCAGGAGGGTATTCAGGGTCTCACGTACCTCTTTATTGCTCACGACCTTTCGGTGGTCAGGCATATCAGCAATCGAATTGCAGTGATGTATCTGGGGAGGATTGTGGAGGTGATGGATAGAAGAACGCTGTATGAAAATCCCCTCCACCCCTATACTAAGGCCCTTCTTTCAGCGGTTCCGATCGCAGATCCATTTCTGGAGGAAAAACGAGAAAGGATTATCTTGAAGGGGGAGATCCCCAGTCCGTTGAATCCACCATCAGGGTGTATTTTTCATCCGAGATGCCCCCAGGCGATAGAAGAGTGCAGCGAGACAATTCCCATTCTCCGTCTCATAGAAAGAGGGCATGAAGTAGCCTGTCACAGGGTATGATTGGGAAAGGCTCAAAGTATAAGAGGCCCTTTCCATTTTGTCCCGAAGAACCTTGCCCTTGGGGCCAGTCGAAGATCCCGCTTTGCGGGGGTCAGAGATGATGGCTGGGCCGTGATATGCCCGGGAAGAATCCAGGAGCCAGGAGTCAGTGGCGAGAATGGTAAGGTTCTGGCCAATGTTGAACTGATGATGGGGATTGTTGGAGCGAAGAGCGATCAGCATTTTTTGGATCCTGGCTTCTCAATGTCGTTGCTTTTTAGGGGCCATACCCCCTTTCAGGGGCTGGGCAAAGCCGGGCCTTCTGGAGACGGATCTTTATTCACCACCAGGAGAATTTCAAGGGAAGACATTGGTACCTACCAAGAACATTGTCTCCATTCCAGGGCACTGTGTTGCAACTCCACAGAAGTTAACCTATCTCTCAACTCTGACAATCCGCCTTCCCAGTCAAATCTAAATGCAGTGGGGGAGAAAACCTTCGCCGACCTTGGCCATGCGAATGTGTTGCAGGGGTTGCGCTCGGCGCTTTTCGCTAATTCCCTGATTTTCATGGGCATCGGCATCTGGCTGGCATTCCTGGTTAGCAGCAACCTAACCACACCTCTACAGGAGATCATACGGGTGCTAAAAAGGGTTCGAGATGGCGACTTTGACGGAAAAGTGGGTGTAACTACCAATAACGAGATCGGTTATACCGGTGACGTGATAAATGAGATGAACGAGGGGCTCAAAGAGCTAGATTTCGTCAAGGAAACATTCGGCAGATATGTGGCCCGGGAGGTTCGGGATAAAGTTCTCTCGGGATGGATTCCCTTGGACGGCGAGATGAAAGAAGTCACGATCCTCTTTGCCGACTTACGTGACTTTACTCCTATGACCGAGTCCCACAACCCGAAGTTTGTGGTCAAAGTTTTGAATAACAATTTCAGGGAGATGGCCGAGGCCATACACCAAAAAGGAGGGCTGGTCCTACAGTTTCTTGGTGATGAGATCTATGCCGTGTTCGGGGCGCCCATCCTTCAAACCGACCATCCTGTACGAGCATTTAGGGCAACGGTGGCCATGAAAGAAAGATTCGCTGCGCTCAACGAACGCTTTTCCGAACAGGGCTGGCCATGCCTTCGGCACGGCGTCGGCATCCATACCGGACAAGCAATAGCGGCCAGTATCGGCAGCCCCGACCGACTCTCTTATCTCTTGGTAGGCGATACTGTAAATGCAGCGTCACGGCTACAGGAGTTGACCAAGGAATTGAACACGGAAATCATTATCAGCGAAGGGACACGCTCGCGTTTGGAGGGTGACCTGCCATTGCAAGAGTTGCCGGCGGCAAGGCTCAAGGGGAATAGCCGACCAGTGAAAATCTTCGCTCTGGTCTGAATCCGATAGAAACAGAGATTAGTCACCACCATAATGATGCCTAGCCTTCCGCCCGAACGGTATCCCCAGTTTTCTCATTCTCTTACGAAGCGTTGAAGGATTGATATGTAGTAACTCTGCTGCACCACCTTCCCCCCCGACCCTGCCGGCGGCCATTTCCAAAACACGTCTTATGTGTCGAGATATCATTTCGTCCAAAGCCAAGGTATCTTCAGTTCGAAAGTTAGACCTGGGGCCAGTTGGTTCAGGAGACACATATGCACACTCGGCTCTTTCCCTGCCCTCAAGGTCAGTGAAGACAAGCGCCTTTCCTTTGCTCAGGATGAGGGCTCGCTCTACGGCATTCTCTAGCTCCCGTATATTGCCCGGCCATGGGTAGGCCATGAGGTGCTCAAAGGTCCCAGGTGTCAGTGAAGGGATATTCTTGAAGCCCATCTCCCCTGCTTTTTTTTGTACAAAGTGCTGGACTAGAGAGGGAATGTCACCTTTTCTTTCTCGTAAAGGCGGGAGAACTATTGGAAAGACTTTGATCCGGAAGTAAAGATCTTCTCTGAATTTTCCTTCTCTGACCATGGCTTCCAAGTCCCGGTGTGTGGCGGCCACGACCCTGATATCCACCTTGATAGGCTCAGTTCCACCGACCCGTTCAATCTCTTTCGCCTGCAACACCCTGAGGAGCCTAACTTGGACTTCTGGCTTCAGTTCACCGACCTCGTCCAAAAAGATTGTTCCACCGTTTGCGCGTTCGAAGCGCCCACGCTTGCGGCTGAGTGCGCCGGTGAAGGCCCCCTTTTCATGACCAAAGAGTTCGCTGTCAATGAGATTTTCAGGAATTGCACCACAGTTTACCGTGATGAAAGGCCCGTCCCTTCGCCGGGAAAGCTTGTGAATGGCCGTGGCGATCAGCTCTTTACCAGTGCCTGTTTCCCCCAGCAGAAGGACGGGGCTGTTAAGAGGGGCCCCTTGGCGCACCATTTCCATCACACCCCTGAGACCGAAATCGGACCCAACGATTTCACCGCCGACCGATTGTAGAAAGTCTTGTTGGAGATGTCGATAATCCTCCGTCAAAAGTTCCTTTAGTTGCAGCAGTTCCATGTAGTGTACGCAGTTGGAAAGAGCAATGGTGAATGGTTCTCTCAAAAGCGATAGGAGCCTTGCATGCTCCTTGGTGAACCGTCCCTCACCCCGGGCCATAAGCACTAAAGCGCCCACTACCTTCTGTCCAGCGAGCAAACGGGAAATAAGAAGCGAAGAATCCTTTTCGATCAAGCCCTTCGATATCCAGGGCTTAGCGGTTGGATGTGTTTCCGCTCGGGTGACCACCATGGTCTGGGCATCTTCACGGGTAACGAAGGATTGGACTGCTGGGGGCAAGGGAATCCTTAGGTCCATAACAAAGGCTCCTTTCGAGGAGGCCATCGCCAAAACGGCATGCTCGCCCTTGTCCTCGTAATAGTGTGTAAGTGCAGCCTGATCAGCTGGAATGTAGTCCCTGATGTAGTCGAAGCTCTCACCCAAGAATCGGTCAGGTTCCAGGCTGCCGCAGATGCGCAAGGTGGCCTCTCGAAAGAACAAATTTTGGTCAACTTTCATAACAGCCTCCTAGAGTTCATCCTCTCTCCTAATCAGACATCCTCCTGGAAAAATGTCCTATTGTCAATTTCAAGTCTGTCCCATAGGACGTTTTTCTTCGGCGTTTCTCCTAGGTCTTTGAAAATATTAGGGGCTTTTTGTTGGCATGGTTTTAGCAAATTCAAATGGCAAACGCATTGAAGGAAATGGCTTTATGAGGTGGTTGGAAACGGTCCTTGTTCAAGTCGGTGGAGACGAAGAGAAAAACGCAGAAAATCAGGTGCGAGAATTGGCCTGCAAGCTCTTGACCAAACCTGGTTGTTCGGGCTTGGTCACAGCGAGGGTTTACCGCCACGCTTTGATTACGGGCGCGTTCGCTCTTCAATTGCTATGGGACACTGACAAGTTACAACCCTATGGTAGCCATATAGGATTGGGTTTCAAGGAAACGATGGAGAAACGCGGGATAGTCGACCACAAAATCTGGATAGAAATGAAAGGAGAAAAATATGCCCGGCATGCAATTTAGAGCCAATGCTCACTGGTTTAAGTTTTCTTTGTGGGTGATAACTTGTACGCACCACATATTTCGATGAATCTGGCCGCTGGTACCTGATTTTGTTGAAATTTCAGGTATTGGTTTGGTTATTGCCTATACCGAAAATAGATTGGCGGATATTGATTTGAAAGGAAGACGTCGGATGGAGCAACCCCTTAAAGATTACCCCTTTCGCAGCGTGCTGAGCCTTGAACCGCTCATCGATCAGCTAAATCGTTCTGCAGAGAGTTCCCTGGAGCCAAGACTTTACCAACTGCAAAACATCCAGGAAATGCTGAGGCAGGCCCCTGAACTGCTCAGCCCGGTTGAAGATCTCTCCATACTGGAACGTCACCAGGAGCTGGTGCGGACCTTTATGGGCTTCGTGTTTTCCCCGCTCTACTGGGACTCAGAGGCTTTCGCGGCTACAGTTCCTTTCTCCATGAAGCCCATTTTCGTCTCCCCTCAATTTCAACGACTTTTCCTTGATGAAGACGGGTCTTTCCGCGGACGGCTCAATCTGGATGACGGGATGTTCGATAGGGAACATGTCATCATGGCCTATTTGTTTATCCTGGGGGAGTTCTACGATATTCACCAGGCCCTCGATTATCCCATTATTCGTGTCCTGAACGATTCCCAGACCGGTCTGGAACGGCACTTCAAGATGAAGCTGGATTTCCGCTTTGTGCGAGCCTACGCTGTTGAAGAACCCAAACCGCTTACAGAGAACGAGCGTACCCTGATAGTGGAGCATCTGACAGAACCCGAAGTGCTTAGAGAGATCCTTCCTCCGGAAGACTTTGAATTTCATGGGTTTACCATACTGCAAGGTGTGGAGGTGACAGAATCAGAGGTCCTACGGGCCTTGGAGGGGGATCTCATCGGCCGAGGGTCCATAGCTTCCCAGGGGGGAATCATACTTCTTCAGGAGAGGCTACGAACCTACTTCCGGAGGCCCGACCTAGTGGTGGGTCTGGACGCCATTCAAGGAGATCACGTCTTTCAGCTAGGCTCGGGATGTGAGATGAGTCATTGTTGCATCTTCAAGGATACACGCCACATCCCTATTTCCGAGTTCGAGGGTACCTTCTGGGAAAGGGCTCTGGAGCAAAAAGGAATAATCCGGATCCCCGATATAGGTGAGGAGAATTTCCCAAAACAACTGGAAGGAGAAATGCTCAAGATGGGGATCAGATCACTTATGGTGGTTCCCCTCTATTCCAAAGATGGATGCGTCGGCGTTCTACATCTTGGGTCTCCTCGACCCGGCGACCTGGGCCCCCTGGATGCTCTGCTGATGCAACAGATACAGCCCCTCTTCTCAATGGCCGTCAAGAAGGCCCTGGACGACTTTGATGTACAGGTCCAACGAGTCATCAAAGAGAAATGTACCGCAGTCCATCCTTCTGTGGAATGGCGTTTCCGGAAGGCGGCTCTCAACTACCTGGAAAATATGCGGATGGGGCATGGCTCTCAGATCGAGTCCATCATCTTCAAGGATGTATATCCTCTGTACGGTATTTCCGACATCCGGGGGTCGGCCGAAAAGCGAAATCAGGCCATCCAAGAGGACCTGGTTCAGCATCTGAAACTGGCCTTGAAAGTGGTCTCCCTGGCCAACGAGGCGAAACCACTGCTTATCCTCCAGGAATTGGCGGGTCGAATAGCCAGACAGCTTGGGCGCATCCAGGCCGGGTTAGCAACAGGTGATGAGTCCTCAGTGGTACAATTCCTTCGACAGGAGGTAGAACGGAGCTTCTCGTATCTCAAAGCTTTCGGCCCCAAGGTGATGCGGGCGATCGAGGCCTATGAATCGGCCGTTGACCCCCATGTGGGCACGGTCTATTCACTGCGCAAGGAATTCGAAGAGAGCGTCTATCTCCTGAGCGATAATCTGGCCAGGTATCTGGATCAGGAACAGGCTGAAGTCCAGGCTGTCTTGCCCCATTACTTCGAGAGACATCGGACAGACGGCGTGGATTATCTCATCTATATCGGCGCCTCTCTTAGCGATGAAGGCCATTTCAATCAACTCTACTTGAAAAATTTGCGCCTCTGGCAACTCAAATTGGCATGCGGCATGACGTGGCGAACGGAACAGCTCAAATTTTCCCTCAAGGTACCCCTTGATACTGCGCACCTCATTCTGGTGCAGGACGCTCCGCTGTCCATCCGTTTTCGTTATGATGAGAAAAGATTTGATGTGGATGGCGCCTACGATATACGCCACGAAATCATTAAGAGCCGTTTGGACAAGGCAGTGGTCAAAGGCGGAAGGGAACGGCTTACCCAGCCGGGAAAAATTGCCATTGTTTACTCTCATCCCAATGAGGGAAAGGAGATTCGTCATCATATTGAATTCCTCCAGTGCGAAGGCTATCTGACGGGAGAGCTAGAGGCGCTGGAGCTGGCGGACCTACCCGGAGTGCAGGGTCTCAAATCTTTTCGGGTCTGCGTGAATATTGAGTCCCAAGCCTTTTCGAAGGAAGCGAAAATGCCAGCATGATACAGCTCAGAAGATATTTCCCCTCATTGGTGTCCAAGATCGCTTGTAAGTATGCGCCCTTATTCGAAGCGTCAACAAACTCCCAATGTCATGCCCGTGAACACGGGCATCCAGAGAGCATGATGTCCTATCAGCACACTGGATTCCTGCTTTCGCAGGAATGACGGGACGAGGTTGCTATCGTGATAATCTCCTGTGATACACGACACTATTGCGTTTAGGGTAGATCCGCTCTTCGTTTTTGGACAAGCGTGACTTCCCCTATGATATAGGACTTATCTCCGGACTAAGGATATTGCATGGGACTCTCTGATAGTATTTTCCTTAGGAAAGGCAAGATTCTCGCCTTTAGGGGAACTTCAAATGTGCTCGGCCGCTATATGAGACACCTCATTGGCTGCTGATCAAATTAGTAATATGTGCTATCTACATTGGAGTGGACAAACATCATAGGAGGAGGGAATTATGATCGAGAGCGGTTACACGCGCTGGGACCACGTGCTTTTCTATGTAATGCTCTTCGGTCTCTTTGTGCTGACCATACCCTTTAAGAAGAGAGTGGGACGTCGTTCAGCCAGCGCTTACATTGCTTTCGTAATAGCCCTTTATGCGGAAATGTTAGGGTTCCCATTAAGTATCTACATTTTTGCATGGCTGTTTGATTACCAAATAGAAGGGCGCGGTGGAATGTGGGACATCTTACAAAGAGTCCTGGGGGAACCAGTGGGTCCTTTGCTTGAGCCTCTTTTTCTCCTTTTCTCTGGGGTTATGATGATTTCCGCTGTCTATCTCATAGTTGTCGGTTGGTGGAAGATACACAGGGCCAAAGGCAATCTAGTGACTGATGGCCTCTATGCGCGGGTTCGTCATCCACAATATTTTGGATTTGTGTTTCTTACCTCAGGTATGCTTTTTCAATTCGTAAGCCCGCTCACAGTGCTGATGTGGCCCATATTGGTTTTTTCATATTACAGGCTGGCGAAGGAAGAGGAGAAGGAGATGGAAGAGAAGTTTGGAAAGGAGTATCTTGAATACAGAGGCAGAGTTCCGCGTTTCCTGCCATTGATTGGACGCGGCAGGTGAGTTTTTCTCATGGACAAGCCTGGAAAGGGTCGTTCTATGAAAAATCATGGAGAGGAGGCTGATATGCGACATAGAAGCCATGCCATTCACGTCTTGGCTCATATCGTCCTTTCCGTCTTGACAGTTATGCTTGTCATACTATGTTTTGTGTTTTACAACTCGGCGGGCCTGAAGGTGTTGCTATACCTTGGATGGGCAAGTGTCGGGGCTGGAGGTATCTTGTTTTCAATGAGTCATATTTATCTGCATAAAAAGGGGAAAGTTGAAGAGGGAAAAGGTTATTCTGATACCAGGGCTCTCGTCGACAACGGGGTTTACGCTATTGTCCGACACCCGATATTCTTAGGTATCATATTGGCCATCATTGGATTAATTCTTATTGCGCAGCATTGGCTAAGTGTGATTGTGGGTATCCCGATAGTGATATTGATATATCTTGGCATGCTGGAAGAGGAGGAATCTAATTCCAAGAAGTTCGGGGATGCCTATGAACGTTATAAGCGATATGTGCCAAGAACGAATTTCTTGCTAGGAATCAAACGGATACTGCAACGTAAGAAGATGGGACAGAAATGATAGATAATATGATTGGTGATATATGGCGCTAGAACAGTATCCTGACTGCCGAAACAGGATGCGTGAACCGTTCCCAAATTTTTTCTACCTAAGAGACTAGGAGAGTGGTCCACGAAGGCCTGGGGCCTTTTGAATCTGCGCCATTATCCTGGAGAAGCTTCTTGCAGCCCTGTTTTCTATCTTGGGCGAGAAAAATTTCTGAGAAGACATTGGTATCCACCAAGAACATCATCTCCACTCCAGGCCCCTATGTTGCAACTCGACAGAAGTGAACCTATCTCTCGACTCCGACAATCCGCTTGGCCAAGGGTGATGAAAGAGTTATCTATTGCCGCGAAACCGTAATGGGCAAAGGTGATCTCCCAATGGAAATCATGCTTGACAGGAAGACGAAAAGTGGCTACCATTGTATAGAAAGTAGCTACCAAAAGGGGGGTTATTTTGATACGTGCTGGAATCAAAGAGGTCAAGAACAATCTGAGCCGCCTATTGGCCAGGGTGAAGGCGGGAGAAGAGGTTCTGATCACGGAAAGAGGAAGGCCCATCGAGCGTATCGTGAAAGAAAATCACGACAAGAGGTCTATCCGCGCAGCACTGGGACCCCTAATCCAGATTGGACTGATCACCTTGCCTAGCCGGAGCATCCGAAAAGAGGGTATCTCCGCGGTAGACGCGCCGGGGAAACCTGTTTCGGAAATGGTGATCGAGGATCGGCGGTGAACGGCTTATGATTCTGTATCTCGACACGAGCGCACTGGTGAAGCGATATTTTCGGGAGCCCTGTTCCGACGAGGTCCTCTCCAGGTGGAAGTCGGCCACGCTGATAGTTACATCTTTCGTTGCTTATGCGGAAACAATGGCTTCAATATACCGCAAGAAACGGGAGACGAATCTTGCGGATTTGCTGATCCGGAGAATAGTGGACTCATTTCAAGAGGATTGGGAAAGCTTTATCCGGGTAGAGGTCAATGCCGAGCTCAATAGGTATATCGGTCGGCTGGTTGAAAGGCATCCACTTAGAGGTTTCGATGCGATCCATCTGGCATCAGCGATCCTGATCCATGAAAGACTTCATGAAGATTTCCTGTTTGTCTGTTTCGATGAAAGGCTAAATGGATCTGCTCGCTCGGAGGGGCTCGAAACATTTCCGGGCTAGATGGAGCGAAGACTGGCTCGACCGCGGATACTACCGGTCTTGATGCTTTTTCCGGAAGATTTCCGGGACATGGAAATGGGACCGGATGGCCCTGATTGCCTGTCCCATCTGGTTTTCGGCTACGATTCCCGTCATGGAGGCAACGGTACAGTTCAGGGCCGGAAGGTCCACTTCATGTTCCCGAAAGGCCTTGAAGAGTTTCGTGACCAGGCCGTATCGGTCCCCAAAATGGGGACCGCTCATGGTAAAGAGGCATGCGTCCTTTATGCCGCCAAAGGCAGCCGTGCCAATGGCATCGAGCAGGAGGGGTGGTGCTTTTTCACGCAATACTGCTGGCAGACACAAGACAGTTCTTTGCCCCCCCATCTCAAGCCAGGGAAACGATGAGATAAAGCTCAGAGTGACCCCGCTGTCAGCCAGATTCTGAAATGATCGCGCCATGAGCCTCAATCTTCCTTGATTCACTTCCATAAAGCAGAGGTCGAGTCCCTCCTGGATTTCCAGGCCGTATATCTTGGGATGTTTCTCCTGGTAGGAGGCCACTACCTCCTTGTAAAGCCTTTCTTTGCCCTCTCTGGCCGCGCTCCACTCAAGGGGGGGGAACGGTGAGGAAAAATCAAGGGTCCGCGATAGAGCAAGACATGCCCCGGTGAAATATTCTTCTTGGATGACCAGGGAAATCGCGGAAGGGGAAGTGGCCATAGAGTGGACCCGGAAATCTTGTCCTTCAAGCGCTGCCAGGACCGATCCGGCTATTTCAAGGTTGTTTCTGTGTGGAAACAGGGAAAGAATAACAGCGCCCGGGGCGTCGGTGAAATCTTGGCAAGGGACTTCACTCTTAAGGAGCCGGGCTACCCTGTCGTGATCCTCAGAGGATACGGTGAAAAGAATGTGGCGAAAGGAGTCGTGACAGAGGCAGGTGACGTAAGGCAGGTTTATTCCTTGATCCGAGATAACCTTGAAAACTTGAGCGGGATAAGGTTTTTCTCTCGGAGGTAGCACCAGCGAAAATACTGATACATCCTTTAGTACCTTAAACCCGCCGAGCTTTGAGGGGGACATAACGTGTATTGCACGAAAAGCAGGATCTATCAAAGGAGTGCGCTGACCGCTTTCCAGAGTCCTTCCGTGTCTATCGGCTTTGGAATGTATTCGTCGGCCTCCGTAGACATTCCGTCTGCGTG
Source organism: Deltaproteobacteria bacterium (assembly GCA_019308525.1). The sequence goes on along the minus strand of JAFDIC010000005.1, from coordinate 19,869 downwards.
GCTATACCTGGTACTCGGTACGGCTTCCCCCACTGCGGTAAGCAACACCACAGGGATGTTCTTGGTTTCTTCGTTTGCCTTCAATTCAGCGCACAGGACATAGCCATCCTTTCGGGGCATCATAATATCCAGGATGACCAGGTCAGGTCTCCTGGACTTGATTGACTCTTCAGCTTCTACCCCGTCGTAAGCGCGACCGACCTCGCAACCCTTGCTTTCAAGCATCATGGCTACGGTCTCCACAAGATCAGGGTCATCGTCGACAACGAGGATATATTTCTTGGACATTTGCATACCTCCTTTATCTTGTTCCTACCCTTGAAAAGAATAATCAGGACCAAAACAGGCCCATGGGTCCGAATCAGGATAGGCTGCTTCAACTAGTCGAGTTTCGGTCTGGGATAAAGTCCACTGCTCTCCACTATCTCGGGCACCTTTTCCTCCCATTCTATTGCCATGATGTGAAATCCTTTGACTCCTTCGAGCTCTTTCAGCCTCTGTATGGTTTCCACGCAGATCTTGATTCCCTCCTCGGGCTGTTTCTCCTTCGGGACCCCGCTCATTCTCTTCACTACCTCATCAGGGACATCCATACCCGGAACGCGGTTTTTCATGTACTTGGCCATGCCGGCAGATTTCAGGGGCGTGACCCCTGCGAGGATATGGACCTTTTCGTGGAGACCCCGGTCCCTGACCAGTTCCATATATTTTTCAAATTTGTCCAGGTTGTATATGCACTGGGTTTGTATAAATTCCGCACCTGCTGCCACCTTTTTGGCAAGGCGAGGTACCCGGATCTCAAAGGGGTCAGCAAAGGGGTTCGCAGCAGCCCCGACGAACATTTGTGGTGGCCTTTGTATCTCGTCACCACCGAGGAATTTCCCTTCGTCTCTCATATGCCTTACAGTCTGTATCAACTGCATCGAGTCCAAGTCAAATACATTCTGCCCCTGGGGATTGTCCCCGAATACCTGGTGATCCCCGGACAGGCAGAGGATGTTGTAAATGTCAAAAGATGCGGCTCCCAGGATATCGCTCTGAAGGGCGATCCTGTTTCTGTCCCTTACTACCATCTGGAGGACGGGTTCAAGCCCCATCAGCTTCAGATGTATGCATGAGGCAAGGCTGCATAGCCGGGTAACAGAGGTCTGGTTGTCCGTTATGTTGATGGCATCCACGTAATCCCTGATCAATTCCGCCTTCTTGGTAATCACCTTCGGGTCACTTCCCCTTGGGGGACCGCATTCCGAAGTGACTGCAAGATTACCTGATTCGAGTATTTTCCTTAGTTTGCTCGGGGTTTTGCTTTCCGTCATTCTTTAAGATCCTCCCTGACTACTTTACGGGGTCCACCTGCCCGCTCCGTTGACCAATCCTTTATCGGCATAATTTCTTCGAATTCATCCAGTCTATTCAGCTCCTTCAGTCGATCGATGATCATCTGCCATCCGCATGCGAGTTCCCTGTCTATCTCGCAGTGGCCCTTTGTGGATCCCCCGCAAGGTCCGTTGAAGAGTCTCTTTGCACATCTCGCCACGGGGCATATTCCGCCGGTCCGGGCCAGGATGCATTGCCCGCACCCTTGGCAGCGCTCGGTCCACACGCCCCTCTCCTCTGTCGCCCCCATGAAGCAGGTATCCACGCCGGGAAAGACCGGAGTACTGAGGTAGGTCTCTGCCATAAACTGGACTCCCACGCCGCAGGCCAGGGACAAGACCGCGTCATACTGGTCAATGCCGTTGCGGACTTCTTCGACATACTCCCTGTCACACTGGCGTTCCAAGGTTAACTCGTCTATCTTAACATCCTCGCCCTGGTTCATAAAGTACATCCTCAGGGCCGAGGCAAGAACCGCGACCTCCTTCTTGCCTCCGGCCTCGCACACGGTGACGCATTCATTGCAGCCCAAGACGAGAATCCTTTTGAACCCCTTTACCTCATCGATAATCTCTTCAACAGGTTTTTGTTTTGCTACTATCATACTTTTAGACCTCTCTCTTCAATCCCTCTGGGTTCAACTCCCGCCAGCTCGCTGCATGTGACCATGCAAAATGGCCCCGGATGTATGATCCAGCGTAAGGTATCCAGAAGCCAGGAGTCAGAATCCAGAAGAGCAAAGTTAACAGGCGGTCAAGCGGCTTTCTTTTTCGCCCTTTTGACAGGGTTTGGACCCAGAGATCTTATCTTGTCCGTCATCTCGATGGCTATCTGAACGAATTTGGGGGCTTCACTGGAGGATAGATTGTACATCTGGACCCTTTCGCCTCCTATACCAATGCTCTCCAGGATCTCATGGGCCTTTTCCACACGCTTGCGGGCCCTCAGGTTCCCGCTCGTGAATTGACAAGCTCCTTCCAGGCAACCCAGTACGAAGACCCCGTCTGCTCCCCTCTCGAAGCACCTCAAGAGGTGAATAATATCCACCTTTCCCGTGCAGGGAACCCTTATGATCTTTATGCTTGAAGGATATTGTAGACGCATGGAACCTGCCAGGTCCGCGGCAGTGTACCCTCAGAACTGGCAGCAAAAGGCAATGATAACCGGCTCAAAGTTGTCCATCATATGACTCCCTCCAATAAGGCGTCCACCTTACTCAGGATCTGATCATCTTCGTACCAATTCAGTTCTATGGCCTTTGCAGGGCATTCCGCCGAGCATATGCCACACCCACGGCAAAGGGCAGGATCGATCTCACTCACCCCCTCCTTGTTTATCTTGGGCACATTGTAAGGACATGATCTGACGCATATGAGACAAGCCGCACACCTGTCCCCGTCGACCTTTGCAGTGACGACCGAAAGGGTGATCTCAGGTCGGGAGAGGAAGGTAGCGGCCCTGGCCGCTGCTGCCAATGCCTGGGATATGGATTCGGAGATCAATTTCGGGCTGTGGGCCGTACCGCAGACGAATACGGCCTCGCTGGCCATGTCAACAGGTCTGAGCTTGACATGGGCCTCCATGAAAAAGTCGTCCTGAGTGCGTGCCAACTTTACAATAGAGGCAAGTTCCTCCGTATCAGCGGCCCTCATACCGGCGCTCAGGGCAAGGATATCTACCGGAATCTTGATCTCCCTTTGAAGCACATGATCTCTGAAGGCAACGTATAAGCGGCCATCCGAGGTCAGAACCTCTGGAGGTTCTTCCCGGCTGTACCTGAAAAACAGGACTCCCCTGCCCCTGGCTTCCCTGTAGTAATCCTCAAGAAAACCATAGGTTCGCATATCCCGGTAAATGATATACACGTTGGCCTCCGGGTTGAGCTCTTTTATATGAAGGGCGTTCTTGATTGCAGTTTGGCAGCATACCCGGGAACAGTTGGGGAATTCCTCATTCCTGCTTCCCACGCACTGTATCATGGCCACGTGCTCGAGGTCCTCCGCCCCTTTCTCTTCAAGGCGTTTGCCCAGTTCTATTTGGGTCAAGACCCTTTCATCCTTCCCGTACAGATATTCCTTGGGAGAGTATTCCGTTGCACCCGTAGCAAGTATCACGACCCCGTGATCAATCTTCCTTTCATACATCCCGGGGCCCACGAGCACCTCGGTGGTGAAATTACCCTTGAAGCCGCTGAAACCCACTACCAGGGATTCCGTCAGTACCTGGATTTTTTCATGGGCATTGACCCTGGCTACCAGGTCCAGGAGGTAGTCCTGTATGTTCGCCCCTTCTATGGTATGGCTGAGTTCCCTCGCCAGGCCACCAAGGTGGGGATCCTTCTCTACTATAACGACCTCGAAACCCTGATCTGCCAGTCCCAGGGCCGCGTTCATGCCGGAGATGCCCCCACCGATTACAAGGGCCCTCCTGTTTATTGAGATGGTCTTTCCTTTTAGGGGTCGAAGCAGAGATGCCCTGGCAACCGCCATCCTGACCAGGTCCTTTGCCTTATCCGTGGCGGATCCCGGTGATTCGCTATGTACCCAGGAATCCTGGTTGCGTATGTTGGCCATCTCAAAGAGATACTTGTTCAGTCCGCAGGCCTGAAGGGTCTCTTGAAAGAGGGGCTCATGGGTGGTGGGGGAGCATGCGGCGACCACGACACGATTGAGACCCTGTTCCTTTATGATCTCTTTCATGGCCTCCTGGGTATCCTGGGAGCAGGTGAACAGGCTCTGCTCCACGTGAACGACATTGGGCAGGGTGAGGGCGTAATCGGCCACGGCGGGCACGTCCACTACTGCGCCTATATTTCTGCCGCAGTTGCAGACAAATACACCTATCCTTGGCTCCTTCTCAGAGACCTCGATTTCCTCGGGCAGTTCCTGTATCTTGATCTCTGTGCCCCTGGCCTGGTTCAGATCCACTTCCGCAGCGCAGGCGGCTGCGCTCGCTTCTACAACCGCCTGAGGGATATCTTTGGGGCCTTGAAAGGCGCCGCAGACGTAAATTCCTTCCCTCGATGTGTTGATGGGAGAGAAGGGATTGGTAAGGCAAAAAGTGTCCTTTGTAAGGGCGACACCCAGCCTCTTGGCCGTCTCCATCCTGTCAGGAGGTATCTCCATTCCAACGGAAAGGACTACCATATCAAAGACTTCTTCCTTGATCTCCCCCTCTTCAGTGGAATACCTCAGCACCAGGTCATCTGAACCAGGCAAGGGATCAATTGTGTGGACCCTTGAACGGATATATCGTACCCCGTGCTTTTCTTTGGCATTGTTGTAATATATCTCGAAGTCCTTGCCAAAGGTTCTCATGTCCATGAAGAATACAGCACAATCCAGGCCTTCTCCAAGGTGCTCCTTTGCTATGACGGCCTCCTTGGTAGCATACATACAGCACACGGAGGAGCAGTAAGGGTGGTCACAACGGTTGATGTCCCTCGAACCCACACACTGCATCCAGGCTATCTTCTTGGGTTCCTTCTTATCAGAAGGCCTTACAAGATGTCCCATGGTGGGCCCGGAGGCGGAGAGGATTCTTTCGAATTCCATGGAAGTCACGACATTGGGGTGGCTGGCGTAATGGTAAGTCTCAAACTGGGACGGGTCATAGGGTTCAAAGCCGGAGGCCATTATTATGGAGCCTGTCCTGATTTCCAGGACCTCTTCCTGTTGAGTGTGGGTTTCAAGGGTCACGGCCCCTGCCTTGCAGGCCTCAATACACAGGTAACACTCGCAACAGTATCCGCAGTTGAGGCAGCGCTCTGCTTCAGCCCTGCCACCTTGCTCATCATAGCCCAGCTCTACCTCTTCAAAGCTCCCCTTCCTTTCCGTGGGGGGGAGTTGGGGCATCCTTACCCTGGTTTCGACCTTCTGGTCCTTCGGGACGGGTCGGTATACGGGGTTCTCCTGGGAAAGGGGTTCACGGCCCTCGCCCATGTCGCGCCCGTCCAGGAAGCGGACAATGGACTCGGCAACTTCTCGCCCGGCCGCTATGGCGCCGATGACCACCCAGGGTCCGCTTTGGAGATCTCCGCCCGCAAAGACGCCTTTATGGCCGGTAGCATAAGTGACAGGGTCGACTTGTACCGTACCCCAGGGCGTAAGTTCCAACCCTTCGATGTCTTCAAGGGGGGACGAATCCGGGGACTGGCCAACAGCAGGGATAAGCTGGTCTATTTCGATTTCGTATTCACTTCCCGGGATGGGGATAGGGCGTCTCCTTCCGGATGAATCCGGCTCTCCGAGCTCCATGCGGATGCATCTAAGGCCCGCGACCTTACCCTCTTCCAGGAGGACCTCCTGGGGAGCGGAGAGGTAAGTTATGCTGACACCCTCTTCCTCCGCCGCCCGGATCTCCTCTTCCCAGGCAGGCATCTCGGCCCTGGTCCGTCGGTAAATAATGTTAACTTCCTTGGCGCCAAGCCTTACCGCACAACGGGCAACATCAATGGCCACGTTCCCCCCGCCTATGATTGCAACACGATTCCCGACCGGGGCCTTACCCGAAAGGTTCACTTCCCTGAGGAAGTCAACTCCCTGCCTCACGCCCTCGGCCTTTTCCCCGGGGATGCCCAGATCAATGCCCTTATGGGCCCCTGTGGCGAGGAATACAGCCCTGTAGCCCTTGTCGAACAGGTCATCGAGTGTAAAGTCTGATCCAAGGGCGGAATTTGTCACAATTTCTACACCGAGATTGGTTATCACCTCGATTTCCTGGTCCAGAATAGCAGGGGGTAGCCGGTGGTCAGGAATCCCTACCCGGAGCATGCCTCCGGCTACCGGCAAGGCCTCGAATATGGTGGATAGGATCCCTCTCCTGGCCAGGTGGTAAGCTCCAGAGAGGCCGGCCGGTCCCGAGCCTATGATTGCAACCTTTTCCTCCCTTCTCGGAAGGCACTCTATCTTTACCTTCCTGGGATCAAATTGGTCCGCGGCCAGTCTCTTCAGGTCCCTTATGGCGACAGGATCGTCTACCTCGCAGCGCCGGCATGCATCCTCGCAGCCGTGGGGGCAAATCCTGCCAAGCACTCCAGGGAGCGGCAGCTCCTCCATTATTATCCTCAGGGCATGTTCATATTTGCCCTGCTTCACCATCTGGACATATCCCTGCACATTGAGCCCTGCCGGGCAGGCCAACCTGCATGGGGCCTTGTCTGCCTTCTGTATTGCAAACGCCCCTGGTATTGCCTGGGCGTATTTCTTAAAGGCAGCCTTCCTTTCCGAGAGTCCCAGGTCGTATTCATTGGGTAGCACGACCGGGCAAACTTCTGCGCAGTCACCACAGGCAGTACACTTGGTGAGGTCAATATAGCGCGGGGCCTTTCTAAGAGTAACCTTGAAATTGCCCTTTGATCCTTCGACCTTGTCTATCTCAGCGCATGTGATCAGGTTGATGTTCAGGTGCCGGCCGACCTCGACCAGTCTCGGGGAGATAATTCACATGGCGCAGTCATTGGTGGGAAATGTCTTGTCAAGCTCTGACATGACACCACCAATGGCCCATGACTTCTCCACCAGGTGGACATAGTATCCCGAGTCGGCGAGATCCAGCGCAGCCTGCATCCCTGCAATGCCGCCCCCCACTATCATGACCGACCCGGATATGTTCTGTATCTCTCCATCACCTCTGGTCATAGCATTACTTTCCCTTTGGTCTCCTAGATCCCTGCCTCATCAAGGATCTGATTGAGTTTATCCTCCCAGCCCAAGGTGGATATCAATACGCCGGCAAACCCCATGTCCTTTATCCGGTTTATGGTCTGCGCAGCGATCTTTATACACTCTTTTACCTTGTCCGGAGCCTTTTGAATGGACCTGATAATCTCCTGGGGAATGGAGATTTCCTTGATGTTACGGTCAATGTAACGGGCCATTCCAGCGGATTTGAGCAGTAGCACCCTGGGAATCACAGAGACCGCATCCCTCTCGATTCTCCTAACAAAGCCCTGGAGAAGGCGGGTATCAAAGATAGGATTGGTCACCACGTATTCAACACCCAACTCCACCATCTTCTTGAGGTTTTCCAGTTCCAGTTCAAGGAGGCCCCCGCTTGCGCTCGTATCGATGACGCTGCCCACGCAGAAACTGGGGGTACCCCGGAGTTCGATGCCCGCCATGTCCCGGCCCCTTTGCAGCGTCTGGACGGCGTCCAGGAGCTCCATGAGGTCCAGGTCGTTGACAGTCCTCGCATTGGGGTGATCTCCATATCTGATATCTTCTCCGGGGACTACCATGAGATTTTCGATCCCCAATGCCCCGGCTGCAAGGAGATCGGCCTGGAGAGCCAGTCGGTTTCTGTCTCTACAGCAGATTTGGTAGATCGTCTCCACCCCTTCTTTCTTGAAAACAGCGCACCCGCCGAGGGAAGAGGCCTTCAAGACGGCATTAGCCATCTCAGGGACCACGATGGCGTCTACACGCCCCTTTGCCTGCACGGCATTTCTAAGCTGAAGGGAAAAGTCCGTTCCCTTTGGCGGATCTATTTCCCCCAGAATAATGAACTTCTTTGAGCCGATCTTCTCACGAAGCAGCATAAAGAAAGCCTCCCCTCTGACGAGTTGACATTGACAACGCACCCGGTTCCACCCTTAAGACAGGGGAGATAGGTTTTCTCCCTCCATTCAGGGTGTTCCAAATATTACACTCATCCCACTTGGGCTATGATGTAAGCGAGACCTTGAGAGGCCTGCTATCCTTTTCAGCCGGATCTCTTGATCCCAATATGTGAGGCTAGATTTTTAACTTTCTTAGTAGGATTTGTCAACCAAGATTGTCCTTTGAATACCCGCATTGTTTAGAAATCCCACAGGGATCAACCTCTTGCAGGAAATCGAGATTAGCCTGTTGTAATATTCTACATCAAAGTAATACCTTGAAATGATGAGCAAAACCCTGAAAAGCTCCAGCCTCGCCCTATTGTTTCCATGACCAAGTGTTGGGGTTTCCGGCAATTCTGACCGCAAGCCCCGAGGATTGGATAAACCCAATCCCGGAGGACGGGCAAAAGGTCTGACATTTCAATAAGATAGGGGAGGGATATGCAAGGCTGGGGGTTGTGGCATGACACTTGCTGTTATTCTATGACGAGATCATAGGGAGCAGCGGGATTCTCATTTGCGGCCTTACCCCAGAAATGGGGGGCCGGGGAAACCATTTAGCGATGTCTTGGGAGGAAAACATGGAAGAAACAAAGAGAAGCAAGATAGGCTACGGGTCGACTTATAGGAGAGGTAAGAGGGAAGACCTGGGAAGAAGAAGAGAAATCGGGGCGGTCCTGGGCACCCAGGTGTGGATGGTCAGACCCGACAGGGAGGCCCAGGCGGAAAATCCTTGTATCTGGATGCAGTCGGGCGTGGTAAGGTTCAAAAACTGCAACAACTTCTATGACTGCATGACCTGCAAGTATGACCTGGGCATGAGGAAAAAGGTCGAGGAAAAGAAGGCGCCGAGTTGGCAGGATGCCATGAGAAGAAGGCCAGACATCGATAGGCTTTGCAGGCACAGCCTTACCAATAGGATACACAGGAGGGTATGTGCATACAACTACGAGTGCTCCAGGTGTAATTTTGACCAGTTTTTCGAAGACACCTTGAGCGTGAGGGGCGGGAGCATGCACCAGGAAACAAGAGAGGTGAGGGGCTTCAAAGTGCCTATGGGCCACTATTTCCATGACGGGCACACCTGGGCAAAGATAGAAAGTGGAGGTTACATACGGATCGGGCTGGATGACTTCGCACTCAAACTCCTGGGGAAGCCGGATGCCATGGACCTTCCTTTGATGGGTAAGGAACTCAGAAGGAACCGGGCAGGATGGCGCCTGAAGAGGGGCCAGAACAAAGCAGAAGTTCTATCACCTATTGACGGGGTCATTGTTGATGTAAACTCCGAGGCCAGGGAGAATCCCGGTGTGGTACACAGGGAGCCCTACGGTGATGGCTGGCTGTTTATGGTCCGTACACCTGATATCAAGAGGAGTTTTTCCGAACTCATGGAGGACAAAAAGGGCATAGAATGGATCAAGGCAGAAGTCGGAAGATTGGAACACATGATTGAGGATGTTTCCGGCCCCTTGGCCGCTGACGGCGGTTACCTGAGTGATGACATATACGGCACCATGCCTGAGCTTGTCTGGGAGAAGCTCACGAGAGCTTTTCTTAAGACCTGAGAGAAGAGGGGAGGAGGCAACCTTGCAAAGCTCTCCTCTAGAGTCAAGATGAAGGGGGACTAATGCCATGGAAACGTCTCGCAAAATGAAGGGCGATCTCAGGGGAGAGGATAAGAAGTGCCTGTGGATGCAAGCGGGCGTAGTCAGGAGAAAGTATTGTGACAAGGATTACGATTGCCCCTCCTGTAGGTTTGACTTTGTAATGCACAGGAGCGCGAGGCAGAACATGCGCATGAGGCATGAAGGGAGACACCCGCCCGGCAAGGCCGGCAAGATCGTTTCCTGGAAAGAAAGACTTCTCTCTTTGCCCCGCTCCAGGAGACCCTGCGTTCACTATTTGAAAGGCCGGATCGATTTCATGCCCTGCAATTATGAATACCGTTGCGGTGTTTGCGAGTTCGATCAGTTTTTCTTTGACAGGTTCTCTGTAAATGCAGTCATTAGGGCCATCCAGGTCTCTGAGGTGAAAGGTTTTAGGGTGCCCGGGGGATACTATTTCCATAAAGGGCATACCTGGCTCCAGGTTGAAGAAGGGCCCATGGTCAGCGTTGGGATAGATGATTTTGCATTGCGCTTGCTCGGTCCCCTTGATCGTATTGAGGGGCCTCTAATGGGCAAAGGGGTCAAACAGGGGGGGGCGGGAATAGTGGTTTTTCGAGGTGCAAACAAAGCTACCCTGGAATTCCCGGTCAGCGGCGTGGTCACATCAGTGAATTGGAAGCTGAGGGACCGGGGTAGTATTGCAAACTAGGACCCCTATAATGACGGATGGGTTATGAAGCTCCATGCCCCGAATTTGAGGACCCAGGTCAAGGAACTGATGATCGGTGATGAAGTTGCGGGTTTCTTTGACAAGGAAATATCAAGCCTTTACTGGTTGCTGGAGGAAGAGGGCAGGTTGGCGGCAGACGGCGGCCAGCTCGGGGAAGACATCTATGGGAGCCTGCCTGGCGTTGGCTGGGACAGGCTCGTGGAGCTGTTCTTAAAAACTTGAGCCACGATCATTGAAGTTTTTTCATTTCATCGGTAAGGAGGATCTTGCAATAACGGCACAGTTGCTCAGATTTCCTGTCCACATCCTTCACGCTCCTGCAATAGTGCATGATGCAGGTTGGGTCCGGGCAGTGGCGCAGATTGAAGGTGTGCCCCAATTCGTGTATGGCCTCCTTGACAACACGCCTGTAGAAGGATTTGGGGTTCTCTATTACCGGGAGACCTTCCTCAAGCCTAAAAGTGGAAATGATGGCGGTTTTTCCGCCCAATTGTGCCTCCCCGTAGACATGAGTCAGTACGGGGATAAACAGGTCCACGTTCACGATACCGAGGACCTTGGTCACGTCTCGTGGGGCGAGATCAGCCATTTTTTCCAGGATTAGGGTGGAGTGATACTGGTTTCTGGCTTGATCAAATGCAAATCGAACATTTTCGATCATTACTGCGGTGCCGGTCCTGCACCCGAATATCCTGCTTATGTTTCTTGTGACCTGACGGAGCAGGAAGTTATCCAGGCCCTGGGAATGGGTCACGAGGATTGTATGTTGTTTTGAAGAGATCAAGCCGGCTTCTGGATCTGATAACGTTTAATCTTGCTGTACAGGGTGGATCGATCGATACCAAGAACCTGGGCGCTCTTCCTGATATTCCATCGATTATTGTTCAGTACCTGGATTATGTGCTCCTTTTCCATGTCTCTCAGAGATTCGCTCCGCGGTAGTTTCAGGGACTCAGGCCGGAAAATGGGTAGATCTTCAGGCCTGATTTTCCTCCCCTTTCCAACCACTACGGCCCGCTCGATTGCATTTTCAAGCTCCCGAACATTGCCGGGCCAGTCATAGAGCATCATCTCATCGAGGGCTTCACGGCTGATCCCGTCAAGGGGTTTGTTCATCTCCTGTGAATAACGGTTGAGGAAATGTTCTGCGAGTAAGGGAATGTCTTCCTTGTGTTCCCGCAAGGGCGGCATTTCAAAGGATATCACGTTGAGCCGGTAATAGAGGTCTTCCCGAAAGGTACCCTCCTGAACAGCCCTTTCGAGATCCGTATTTGTGGCGGCGATCACCCTGAAGTCCGCCTCTATGGGTTGCGTTCCCCCGACTCGATAGAATATCCTGTCTTCCAGGACCCGCAGCAGATCTATCTGCATCCTCATGCTGACTTCACCGATCTCGTCAAGAAAGAGGGTGCCCCCGTGGGCCAGCTCCAGGCGTCCCTTCTTGGTCTCCTTTGCGTCGGTAAAGGCACCTCTCTGGTGGCCGAAGAGTTCACTCTCCATGAGGTGCTCAGGAAGGGCCCCGCAGTTGACCGCTACAAACGGCCCGGTGCTCCGGGGGGAGTTGCTGTGGATGGCCTTGGCAGCCAGGCCTTTACCGGTGCCTGTTTCTCCCCGGATAAGGACGGTTGATTCCGTGGCAGCGACATCTTCTATCAGGTCAAATATCTCCTGCATGGCCCTGGATTGACCGATCATGCTTTCGAACCTGGTGCGGTCTTTGAACTCTGCCCTGAGGTAGAGATTCTCCTTTGTCTGGGCTTGATGCTGGATAATCTTCTCTATCAATACCCCCAGTTCGTTCGGGTCAAAGGGCTTTAGAAGATAGTCGTAGGCACCGTTCTTCATTGCCTCTATGGCGGAGGCTATGGATCCGTACGCGGTGATCATCACAACCGCTATGTCCGGATCGTTCCCTCTGACCTGTTTCAGCAATTCGAGGCCACTCATTCCCTCCATCTTGATGTCCACCAGCAGGATGTCAAAGCGGGTGTCCTTGCACCTTTCCAGGGCCTCCTCCCCGCTGACGGCCGTCTCAACTTGGTGCCCATCTCTTGCCAGCCAATCGGCCAGGGATTTCCTTATTATCAACTCATCATCGACGATCAGTATCTTGGCACTTCCCATATGGACCCCCTGTCCGTCAGTCTTGAACAACGCCCTTGTTCAAGGGAAGTTCAATCTCAAAGGACGTCCCTCTACCAGGAGTGGATTTTACGCTGATAGAGCCATTGTGTTCCTGAATTATGCCGTATGCCACGCTCAAACCCAGGCCAACCCCTTTGCCCTTGGTCTTCTTTGTAAAGAAGGGCTCAAACAGCTTCTCAATATCTTCCTTGGGTATTCCAATCCCGGTGTCACAGAAGCGCACGATAATCCTTTTCTTTTCGCGGTGAAGCCCGGTTTCAATGCTGAGTGTTCCACCTCCTTTGGGCTCCATGGCTTCTGCTGCATTGGATACTATATTCATGAATACCTGCTGAAGCTGGTCCGAAGACCCGACAACCTCGGGCAATTCTGGGTCCAGGATCCTATGAGTCTTGATGTTATTGAGCTTGAGAAGGTTGGTATTCAAGACCAGGGTTTGCTCGATAAGCCTGTTAATGTCAACAGGGCAGAATTCCATCTTGGATTGTCTTGCGAATGTCAACAGGTTGGATACTATGCGGCTGGTTCTCCTGGTCTCGGTTTCCATGAGGTCGAGATATTCTCTGAACAGACCTACCTCCGACGGCTCGACAGGGCCGTTTCCCAAGATCCTTTTCATGAGCAGGATAAGGTTCAGTATCCCGGCCACTGGGTTGTTGATTTCGTGGACCACGGCAGCAGAAAGCTTGCCAAGGGATGCGATCTTATCCTGGTGAATGAGTTTTGCGTGGGTCTCTTTCAACTGCCTTGTTCGTTCCTCAACGAGCTGCTCGAGGCGCCGTGTCATTTCCTCCTCTTCCCTCATGCGCTTGGTAATGTCCCGGCTTATGTCTATGAACTTGGAGATCTTCCCCTCCTTTTCCCAGGTGGGATATATGTTGACTTCGAAATACCTGGGTTGTCCGTCTGACCCGACGCGGGTCATGATCTGCCTGAAAGGTCCCTTGTTTTTTACCACTTCCTTCAGGGGGCAAGTGAATTTCTGATCATCACACAGCTCCTTCAAATTTTGAAACACCTCGTAGCATTTTTTTCCGATCACCTCCTCACGGGAACATCGCATCTGCCTGAGAAAGGCCTCATTGACATCGATAATCTCCTTTTCGGGAGTGATCACGGCTATGAGCTCCTGGATGCCGTTCAAAATGGTTTCAATTTCTTTGTTCCTGATCCTGAGCTTCTGTTCCTCTATGCTTATGGCCTTCCAGAAGACTTCGAATACATGATAGGACTGGACTCGAATATGGTGCGGCTTGGTCCTCAGGATATCCTCAAGGACCTCCTGTTCAGGGGTCATAAGAATGAACAGGTGTATATCATAGGGGGGATCGTAGAGTTGGTGATAGTCGTCAACCGTTTCCAGGCCGAGCTTTCTGGCAAGGACCATGCCGGGGCTTTGAGGATCAGGATCAGCAACGGCGACAAATCGTGCGTTTACATCCGTGGACTTGTAGTCCTGGGAGGTCTTCTCCAGGACTTCCTCGCAGTAATTTCCTCCTCCCACCAGGGCGATGTTTATGATTTCATTTTTCTCAAGCTCCGGCATGTTATCCCCTTCGAGCCCGGGAAAGTACCATTGCCCTCGGCTCTGGATGTCCAGCTGGCACGCTTACAGGAGCGGAGCGGCCCCCGAGGCGTTCGCTTGTTTCATCCTATTTCTCATCGGAAATCAAGGGTAACAGGATCCTGAAGGTCGTTCCCTTTCCGGGTGTGCTTTCAACGCTGATCGTACCTTGATGTGCTTCAACGATTCCTTTCACAATCGCCAGGCCCAGGCCTGTGCCCATGACCCTTCTTGTCTTCGGGTGCTTGACGCGGTAGAACTTGTCGAAAATCTTGGGTATTTCTTCTTCCGGTATACCAATGCCCGTGTCTTCTACGATCAACTCCAGGTATTCGCCCAGCCCCCTGGCCGAGACGCTGACCCGACCTCCTTCGGGGGAATAATTGATGGCATTGGCAACAAGGTTGTCTATCAATTCACGGAGGCTGTCTGCGTCGGCCTGCAAGGGTTTCAGGTCTTGAAACGAACAGGCCAGTTCGACGCCGCGCTCTTTTGCTCTGGCCTCCATCAGTGACAGGGCCTCTCTTACTATGGGTTCGAGGTCCAGGGGGAGCTTTCGCTGAACACCTTTTCCTGCCTCTATCTTGGAGATATCCAGGAGGTTGTTAATGAGTCCAAGGAGTTGATCAATCTTCTGAATGCCCCTTTCCAGCAACTCTTTCTGCTTATCCTCGAGGGGCCCGGCCAGACCCTCATAAAGCACGCTGTTTTGTTGTCTTATGGCGGACAGGGGACTTCTCAGTTCATGGGCTACCATGTTGACAAAGTCTGATTTCATTTCGTCAAGCTCTTTGAAGGCCGTAATGTCTTCGAGTACCGTGACGGTCCCAACCACCTCCCGGTCAGGGCCAAAGACAGGAGCGGATATTGCCCTCAAGATGTTCTTGACTGCCCTAATTTCTTGTGAGACTACGGCGTGTTCCGTGGAAGGATTCTTCTGGATCTTTTCAAGTATTGCGAGCAATCCCTCGTCCTGGATTATCCTGCCCACCTCGAAAGGGTTGTCCATCCGGTCCCTGACTTCGAGCAATCTCATCAAGGCAGGATTGTGAAGAACCACTTCGAGATTTCTGTTGGTTACCATAACCCCATTGGCCATGCAGTTGATGATGGTTTTGAGGCGACTCTTTTCCAGGTTCAAGTCATAGAGGTTCTTGATGTTTTCCTGCTGGAATTGCCTTGCCCTGATTTCCAGCAACCTTTTTTCGTCGGCCCTGCTCACGGTCATCAAGAACTGATCGATCTGGAATGGCTTGGTGATGAAGTCGTAGGCCCCCTTTTTCATACAATCCACGGCAGAATCTACGGTCCCGTGCCCTGTAACAATGATTACGGGGATGTCCGGGTAGAGACTCCGGGTTTTCTCGAGAACTTCTTCGCCGCTCATGACAGGCATCTTCAGGTCCAGCAGGATAATGTCAACGGGTTTTTCCGCCAACAATTCCATTGCCTTTCGACCGTTTTCCGCCGTGAGGACCTCGTAGCCCTTATCTGTCAGCACCCTGTGGCACCCATCCCTCACAACCCTTTCATCGTCAACAACCAGGACTTTCAGTTTGTCCATCATTTCTCATCCAGTCCCAGGAACAGGGGTTCTTGCTTGGGCTGCTCTATGAAATGGAGCGGAAGGACAACGGTAAAGACAGTTCCTCCTTCCGGTGGACACTCGAAACTGATGCTGCCGCCATGGAGCTTAACGATATTCTGGGAGAGGCTCAACCCGAGCCCGGTGCCTTTCCCCACCTGTTTAGTAGTGAAGAATATGTCAAAGACCTTGTCCCGGAGCTCTTTGGGGATGCCGGGTCCTGTATCTGACACATTGATGCCTACCTGGTCTTTGTTTCTTAGATATCTTGCCTTTATTTCCAGCCTTCCCTTACCGTTCATGGCGTCCGCCGCGTTGATGAAAAGATTTGTGAATACCTGCTGAAGTTGGCCGATATCACCCACCATGGCGGGGATATCCTTTTCTATGTCTTTTATCACCTCAATGTTGTGGAACAGGGCCTGGTTCAGAAGGATGCCGAGGGATTTGTCTATGAGATCATCAATGCTGAAAGACGATACTTTTCCCACGGACTGCCTGCTGAATTCGAGTAACTCAGATACTATCTTCTTGCATCGTTGGGTTTGGGCTATGATTTCCTCCACATCTCTAAGGCCTTGCTCGTTTTCCTTCAAGGTTTTCTTTAAGAGCTCTGCATACAACATGATCCCTGAAAGGGGGTTGTTGATCTCATGGGCAACACCAGCCGCCATCCTCCCGACAGATGCAATCCTTTCAGATTGAACCAGTTGCAGGTGAGCTTCCTCAAGGTCTTTTTGCATCTTCAAGAATTCCCTCATGTCAGTGAAGACCCCGACACTTCCTATTTCCTCGTTGTCAATAGTAATAATGGATGCAGAGAGCGTTACAGGGATTTCTTCGCCGTTCCTGTTCCTGATGGTCATACTGGTTGGATTCAGCTTGCCGGGGGGACCGTGTTTGTTGCTCCGCATCTTTTTCATGTTTTCCCTGGCAACATCAATGTCATAGAAACTGCTGACGTGTCCCTTGTTGACTATTTCCTTGGCGGAATAGCCTGTAAGTCTTTCCATGCCCTCGTTGAAAATGAGCACCTTCCCTTTCCTGTCAAGAACGACAATGCCGTCCACAGTGCTCTGTATGACGTTCTGGAAGAATGTATTGGATTTTATGGCCTCTTTCTCAAGCTTGATCCTGTCGGTGACATCCCTCGATGCCTCGAGTATTTGGACCACTTCGTTGTTTTCATCACGTATCAGGGATATGGTTATGACGTCGTAACGGACGTCACCGTTCGGGTCAACCCTTTCCTTGTAAGTGCTCAAGAATCCTTTTTCCTTTATCTCCTCCATGCTTTGTTTGAGGAAACATATGTCTCCCACCTCTTGGCATGGCACTTTTCTTCCGTATCTCACCCAGTAACACTTTTCTCCGATCACTTCTTCACGACGGTAACCGAACTCCCTCAGGAAGGTTTCATTGACCGTATCTACCGTCAAGTCCAGATTGACGACCATGATGCGGTAGGGGAGGGAGTCGAGAATCAGCTGCGTGTCCTTCTTTATCTTGGCCTGGTGGTCCTTGCGTTCCCTCTCCAGTTGGACCTTTTCTCTTTCCGTTTCAGCCAGGTCGAAAAGGAGGGTGACCGCGCTCCCTTCAATGATGGATACACCTGGCCGGGATTTCCTGTGTATTTCCTCCGTGAGAGGGCTGGAACCGGAAAGATCTATGATCAGGTCTATCTCGTTGCTGAGGGCGAAAAGTTCATCAAGTGATGTCACGGTTGGTATTCCCATGGCCTTTGCAAGTCTTATCCCTGGGGCCTCTGGGCTGGGATCCCATATTCCGAGGCAGATGATTCCTGGCCTTGAAAGGTCTCCGTTATTCAAGATTCTCAGGAGGCTGGCACAAACGTCGCCCCCACCTGCTATGACCGCTTTCAGGAATGTCTCCCCGTTTTTCCCGGGAATGATTTCAGGGGCATTGCCTTTGCCCCGGGACTGGAGCGTTATGAGATTTCTCTTTGTCCTGGCCATTTGTGGTCACTTCCTGGTTTTGAGCTCGCCCCCAAAGGACTTCTTGATCATGATCCAGGATCACTCCTTGCTGATTCTATTGAGAACTCTTTCCTCCAAGTGGGAAATGATTTCCTTCAGGGCACTACTCTCCTCTACGGGCCCTGAGTTGTTCCATCCGCTCTGAAGGGCCTGCCTGGTCTTCTCCCTGAACTCTTCAACACTTGCTGCCAGTGTCTCCCACAGGAATAACTTCTGCAAGACGTGGCGTTCCGGGGCCGTAAGATCCCTGTCAGTGTCAAAGGATCTTCCCTCTCTGGTGGTGACAATCATCGAATAAGTTACGGAAAGGCCGGCAGGATGCCAGGTACAAAGGGTATTCTCAGCCTGTTGCCGGACCTCGAATAACCGGAATTATAGGATAACACCAAAAATCATAATGGAATTTCGGGAAGAAATTCAAGGAAAAAAGCCCTGGCACCCCACCTCATTCAGAATCGGGCCAAAAGAGAAGGGATGTTTTTCCGATAGGTTGAACGTGGGGACCCGGGCCTTTGGAAAGAGGGAGTGTACGCAATTCGCATGGTGTGGTCCCGGATTGATCAATCCGGGGCGATCGGGATCAGACTTTAGGTCTGGGAAGCACACCTGCCCGTTCAGCAATCTCCGGTACCCTGTGTTCCCACTCGATGGCCATCAGGTGGACACCTGAGACACCCTCCATCTGCTTGAATTCCTCGATCTGCTCCACTGCAAACTTGATGCCCTCCTCTGCGACTTTACCCTTCCCGGCCCCCTTGAGCCTTTTGATCAAGCTCTCGGGTACATCCATGCCTGGTACGGATTTTGCCATGTACTGTGCCATACCCACGCTCTTCATGGGAGTCACTCCTGCGAGAATATGGCACTTTTCGTGGAGCCCCATGTCCACAACCCTTTTCATGAATTCACGAAAGCGGTCCATGTTATAGATACACTGGGTCTGGATGAAATCGGCTCCTGCCTCGATCTTCTTGGCCAGCCGATAGACTCTCCACTCATGGGGCTCGGCAAAAGGATTACAGGCTGCGCCGATGAACACCCTCGGCGGAACGTCCAAGTCCGCCCCGCTCAGAAACTTACCCTCATCCCGCATGCGTTTCACCAGGCCGAGTAAGTGAATGGAATCGATATCAAATACTCCCTTGGCATTGGGATGATCGCCGAACTTCGGGTGATCCCCTGAAAGGCACAGTATGTTTCTTATTCCGTGGGCATAGGCGCCCAGGATATCACTCTGAATGGCAAGGCGGTTGCGGTCCCTGCACACTATCTGGTAGTTGGGCTCCAAGCCTTCTTTGATGAGCATGAGACAGGCAGCCCAGCTCGCCATGCGCACCACCGCTGTCTGATTATCGGTTATGTTTACGGCATCGACCCTCCCCTTGAGGTACTGGGCCTTTTTGGTGACTACTTCGGTATTAGTGCCCCTTGGGGGCCCCAGTTCACCGGTAAAGGCAAAGTGGCCGGCTTTCAGCACCTTTTCCAGATTGCTTCCTGATTTAAGTTTATCTTTATCTTCCATTAGTTAGACCTCAGTTGTAAAGTGCTTTATTAAGGTTTGCCTCCCTGACCCTGGTGTCTTGGGATCTGGTGGGCGATCTCAAGACTCCCTGGTGCCTGGATCATGCCTCTTCTACCTCGGTCTTTTCGTCGGATTTGCCGTATCCTGGCTGAACTACCGTCCTGGGGATCTGGTTTTGCCACTCCGGAAGGGGGCTTATCTTCATCATGCATTCCAGTCGCCCCTGTTTTTCGAGGCGCTCGTAAATCATGTGCCACGCGCAGGGTTGTTCACTGCTGACCTCGCACATGCCCTTGTTTGTGCCGCCACAGGGGCCGTTGAAGAGGCCCTTGGCGCACATGGTTACCGGACAAATGCCCCCCGTCATTCCAAGAACGCAGCTACTGCAAGAACGGCATCTTTCCTCGTACCAGCCCACATCTTGATTTACCCCGATGAAGGTGGTGTCGACCGCGGGAAATACGGGTTTATCGGGGTATCTTTCTGCCACGAACTGCACCCCCGCACCGCAGGCCAAGGAAAGAATCGCCTCATATTCTCCGACCATTCCGTCCAGTTCTTCCAGGTATTCCCTGTCGCACTGTCTTTCCGGCGTATAGGCGCCCAGTTCAACGGGATCATTGTCCAGTTTCCTGGCCATAGCAAGCTGTGCGTTCAATATGTCTACCTCCCTCTCGCCTCCAGCAAGGCAGACGGCAACACAGGTCCCGCATCCGAGGGTAAGGATCTTCTTGTAAC
>JAFDIC010000101.1 GCA_019308525.1 Deltaproteobacteria bacterium | reverse complement strand
GATATTTTCTCCTTATGGAGGGCCACCCCAGGGTCCCTCCCGGTACGTCTTCCGCGCCCACCAATTCAGAGAGCAGGTCGATCGCGGCTACCTGGTGGATGCCGTTCGAATGGCCCTGGGCCCCTCGGAAGGTGATCGCTGCCACAGGCCTGTAAGGGAAGGTCTTCCCCTCTATGGTTATGGTGCTCCCGATCTGGGCATTTTCCACCCACTCTTCAGCAATGCGCCTTATGGTCTCTTCCGGTACCGTGGTGATTTCCGAGGCCCATTTCATGCCGAACTGTTTCAGGTGCTCCCTGAGTGACATGAAAGCGGGCCTGCACTTGGTACCGTTGACCTCGAACTCCCCCTCAAGGGCATAGTCTTCATAGTCCTGAACAGGGGCATCATATTCCTTTATCTTTTTCTCCCTCTCATCGTATATCAAGGGCTTACCCGAGTCCTGGTCCCTCACGTATGTGCCGTCAGGACGAATGAGGTAAGGCAGGTTTGTTTTGGCCTTCAGGTAGGCCGAATCGTAGACCTTCAATTCATTGAGGATATAGTTACACATGGCAAGCGCCAGCGCGGAGTCGGTTCCGGGCAGGATGGGGATCCACTCGGTGGCCTTGCCTCCTGCAAAGTTGCACATGGGGTCAAAGACCACTTCCTTGATGCCTCTTTCCATGGCCCCTGCCCTCAGCCTGGCGTTGGTCATGGCCGAGTGCCCGGATCCTGTTCCCTTGCTGGACCCGAACTTGAGCACAAACTTTGTATACCCCCAGTCCGGAGCGATGGACCAGGCCCCGTGGATAAGCCCCCCCATCATATGGGCGGCATTTCCACAATGGAGGCTTCCCCCCCCGATAATGAAACAGCCGTTGGCATGCTGTCCCATCGCGGCCCCGTAAAAATAAAGGTGATTGTGGGGTCCATCGCTGGCCCTCTGGGTCTGGTTGCTCAACAGGACCTTATGGGGATCATCGGCAATGATCTTCTTCATCCTATCTGCTATCTCGTCCAGGGCTTCATCCCATGAGATCTCTTTCCATTTCGGGTCGACGCCGATACCCTTATCAGGGTTTGTCCGCCTCAGGGGCTTCGTGACCCTGTTCGGATCGTGATAATACATTATGGCCGCTGCCCCCTTGCCGCAGACCCCGGCATTTTCTCCACCCATGGTGCTCCCCTGGATTCCCTCTATCTTGACAGGAACACCGTTGACCCTGCGGACCCTCACGCCACATCCGCAGTAACAGGCTCCACAGGTGGTATTTACCCAGACGTCTTCCCAAATCCTCTCATTTTGTGCAGGCATATGTCATCCCTCCTTGCAGGTTAAAGACTAATTGACATAATAGACAGAAGGATCCGTACCAAGATCCGGGTGCAGCTGGTAACCCTTTCTCACCTTGATAAGCTCGCATACCTTGCTTGTAGGATCATCCAGGTCTCCGAAGATCCTCGCATTTACCGGACAGCCTATCACGCAGGCGGGGGTAGCATCATTGTCCTCCCCCGGTTTCAGGCCTTTCTTCAACCCTTCATCAATTCTTTCGGCGCAAAAGTTACATTTCGTCATAGTACCCTTTTGCAAAGGATACAGCAATCTTCCCACCTTTTCGAATTCGGTCAGCCCCTGCCCCGGGAACCATTCTACCTTATCGTCCTTGTAGGGTGTCCTCTGTTGATAAGGACATGCGATCAAGCAGTACCTGCACCCTATGCACTTGTCTGCATCCACGACCACTATCCCGTCTTCCCTTTTGTAGGTTGCACCGGTAGGACAAACATCCACGCATGCAGCTTCCTTGCAATGGTTGCAAAGGACAGGATACATCTCCTTCTTGACCGCCGGGTATTTTCCCGACTCACCTATAAGCACCCTGTTCCACAATATACCCCTGGGGAGGAAGTGCTCCTCCTTGCATGATATGGTACAGGACCAACAACCAATACACTTTTTCAGGTCTATCACCATTCCATATCTCGTCATAGCTTACACCCCTCTCATCCTTTATTTGAGGTCCCTGCCGTGAAACCTCCTGTTGGGATCAAACACTTCAAGAAAGGATTCTCCTTCAAAATCTGGTTATCTTACACTCCTCGAAACCCCTTTTGGCGCACCTTATGTTGCCCTCCAGTTTTTTCCCGTCAAAATAATCTTCGAGCCCCGATATTATGGACTCAAGCTTTATCCATCCGGTTGTAGCCGCAAAGACCCCCAACATGCATGTATTGGGAGCCTGTATCCCTATCTCCTCAAGGGCTATTTTGTTCGCATCCACCATTCCTATTATCGCGATATTCGGATGTGGTTTTTCATTGAAAGGCTTCGCCCTGTTTATTACCAGGATACCATTCGGCTTCAGCCCCTCATAAATGTAAGGGGCGTTACTCTGTGATGGATCAAGCACGATCAGGCAATCAGGATGGTATATCTGGGTCTTCTCCTTGATGGGTTTTTCGTCGAATCGGCCAAATGCCGTAACCGGGGCCCCCCGCCTCTCAAAGCCGAACATGGGGAAAGCACTGCCGAATTTGCCTTCCCTCACGAAGGCGTTTGCCAGTATCCTGGAGGCCATTACCGCCCCCTGTCCTCCCCTACCGTGAAACCTGACTTCAATCATATTCCATCTCCCCGAAATCCGCTAATCAGCATTGTGAGGTCTCTTTGAACTCAGTAAGATGACACAAGAAGGCGTAGTTCCTGTTGACCTCCTCCTGGATACGATCTATATCCTCTTCGCTCAGGTGGCGGAATTTCCCGATTAGCTGGATGTATTCCTTGATGGGCCTGGGGTTCTTTACCATGTGGGTAAATCTGAACTGGCCCCTCTCGGCCTCCCACAACGGAAAATAATTGGTCCTTACCGCCCTCCTGCAAAGTTCTATTCCCAGATCAGTGGCCACGCCCCACCCCGTGGGACAGGGACTGAATACATGTATGTATGCCAAGCCCTCCTTTCTCTTCTCCTTGGCCCTCTTGAGCTTTTTCGCAAAATCTTCCAGGTGGCTCAAGGTTGCAGTAGCGACATAAGGTATCTTGTGCATGGCCATCAGCAAAGGCAGATTCTTGGGCGTACTCTCTTTCCCCTTTCTCGCTATGCCAACAGGGGTCGTGGTCGTCCTGGCACCCATGGGCGTCGTACTGCTTCGCTGTATGCCGGTATTCATATAACCTTCATTGTCATAGCATATGTAGATGAAGTTTTCATTCCTCTCCGCCGCTCCCGATAGGGGCTGGAAGCCCACATCTGCTGCACACCCATCACCATTGAAGCAGACCACGGTCACATCCTCTCCCGCCTTCTTGTAATACCTTGAAAGGCCTGTTGCCGTGGAGGCCGCACCGGTCATGAGCGTCCCGTAGGAGGCCAGCTTGTGCCAGGCGCCCATGTTCTGGCCCATCATTACCGGCGCTGAGCATGACGGAGTGCCGGTTATGACCATGTCCTTCCCCAGGATCCTTGCAACGAACCTGAGCACGAGCTCCAGGGGACAACCCGAGCAAAAGGCAAGGCCTCCTGCGAACGGGTCTTCATCTACAAAGTAATCAAAGATCTTGAAAAGTTTAACCTTTTTTTTCTCAGCCATTATCATCCCCTTCTATTGCCCATCGAAATCTGCGGTTCTCCCCCCATGGTGGAAGTCAAAGAGACCAAAGCCTGTGCTCTGATATCCCCGGGCATAATCCAGCAGTCAGAATCCAGCGGGGCCGCCGGGCACTCTGGACCCGGGCCCTTATTCGTCCATGGAAAACCACGTGACCTCTTCATAGGGCCCGCCCTTTGACGCGGCATGGACCATATCGATCATCTTACTCACATCATCGGGACTGACATCCACGTTACCGAGACCGTGAATAAAGCTCAACATGGGCACAGGACCCAACTCCGGAGAAATCGCCCGCAACTCCACGAAAAACGGCCCCCGGTTCCATCCCATGCACACACTCCTGTCAATCACGCCGATCGCCTTGCGCCCCCGGAGGGCCTCCGTCATGCGTTCCCTGGGAAAGGGCCTGAACATCTTCATTCTAACCAGACCAACCTTGAGGCCCTGCTCTCTTTTCACATCAATAACCTTCTTGACGGTGCCTGCCAAGCTGCCCGCCGCCACCATGACGATATCAGCGTCCTCATTCATGTATTGTTCGATTTGTCCGCCATATCCGCGGCCGAATTTCTCCTGAAAATCCCTGTCGATACCGTCAAATTTCTTCTTGGCCCTCTCAAGCGCTGAACTGTGCTTGTAGCGAAGCTCCACGAAGCCCGCCAGGATCCCATGGGTCCCTACTGCAACGGGTTTCCCCGGCCTGAGCCTTGGCCTCTGGGGTTGTTTCTCTAAAGGTTGAAGGAAGTCATCGACTTGTTTCCTTGCAGGGATCTCAACCTTCTCAGCAAGGTAGGAAAGATAAAAGCCATCATAATTGACCATTACGGGCAACTGAATATCAAAGTCCTCTGCCAGCCTGTAAGCCATGATTATGGTGTCAAGGATCTCCTGGCAGTTTTCGCATATCAGCGATATCCACCCCGCATCCCTCGTCATAATAAGGTCTGAGTGTCCGCAGGAGACCGCCATGATTCCGGGAGCCTCTCTGTTGGCATTTGCCATCACCACAGGGGCCCTGTAACCCGAGGCTTGAAGGACGGCATCATACATGAAGGCCAATCCCCATGAGGAGGTGGACGTAAAGACCCGGCCACCTGCAAGGGCAGCAGCACACACTATGTTCATTGCAGAGTTTTCTCCCTCAACCTCCACCATTTCGGCATCAAGGAGACCCTCAGCGTGGAACCGGGCCATTTCTTCGGCCACTTCGCTCTGGGGCGTAATCGGGTAAAGTGCCACTACCTCCGGACGGCTCAGCATTGCTCCAAAGGCTGCCGCCGTGTTTCCCGTTATCACCTTCACCTGTGCCTCACCGCTGTTATCTACCTTCATGTCAAAAATCTCCCTCCGGCTGCATGGTTATGGCCTTACGAGGGCATTCCTTTGCACATATGCCGCAGCCTTTGCAAAAATCCAGGTTGGGCTGGAAATGATCTCCCTGGTCGATCATACACTGTGGTGGGCAGAAAAGTGCGCAGATTCCACAATAGTTGCATTTTTCAGTGTCCACGATCGGTCTCTCCGACCTCCAACTGCCTGTGTCCAGACAGAGGAGTAATTCATCGGCATCCGACCAGGCCCCCTCTGTCTTGAAATACTGTTTTGCTGTCATACTATCTTCTTCTCCTCTTCCCCAAGCCTTTGAAAAACCGTTGCTTTCTGTCTCTCCCTCTCCATGTGAAACGCATACCGCTGGATATCTTTCTTGGACTGCTCCAGGTGCTGGCAGATCGCCTGCTCTATTTCTTGTTCATCCTTCCTCTTTATACATTCCAGAATCCGGCGATGGCCTGCAATAGCCTTCAGGGCGGTCTCCCTGAGGTAGAGGCTCTCGATCCTGTAGCGAAGCATGTGCCTGCGCAGGAGTTGACAGAGCTCCAAGAGACGCTTGCTGCCGCTTGCCCTCGCCAAGATCTCGTGAAATTCCGCATCACTCTCCACAAAAGATTTTGGTTTCCCCCGCAAGACCTCTTCTTCTGCAAGGGTCACGTTCTTTTCAAGGGCCTTGATCTCCCTGTCGCTGATTCGCTGCATGGCCCACCTGGCTGCCAGTGTCTCATTTACTGCCCTGATCTGGCAGATCTCTTCTACTTCCTCCCATTCAATGGGTTTCACCTGGTATCCAACCCGGGGTATCGATTCCAGGAGACCCTCCATTTCCAGCATGTGCAAGGCCTCCCTAACAGGTGTCCTCGACGTCTTGATCTGTTTGGCCAGCCTTGATTCAACCATTCGGTAACCGGCAGGGTATTCCCCGTTGAGGATGCCATCCCTTATAACATCATAGACCCTCTTGCGTATGGAAACGGGCTTCCTTATGACCAGCCTCGGGCTACCCTTTTTCATCCCCAAAACAAGATCCCCCGGTCAGGCAATCACCGGCCCCAGGTTGTTTCCATTATCCTGGAATCCCTTGAATTATCTCGATCCGAATACCTGCGGCACCAGCAATGGCTCATAACCATGTGTAATCGCAACAATAACAGACATAACGATTGTATACGGTACCCCATTATAAGAGCGCCCACAAACCCCTGTCAAGGGTTAATCAATCTCTCTGCACTACCCCCGAACTGCTCTCATCCCCAGGTCAAAGGCCTTGAGGTTTGAGTCCAAGAAGGCCTCTTTGGTCCATGCCCCGATAGTTTCCTTCATCTTCTCGCCAGGAACAGGCACGACACCCGCACCGATCAGGGCCCCCAGCATGACAATGTTCAGGGAGAGCGGGTTGCCCGCCTCTTGTGCAAGCTCATCGCCATCCAGGGCAATGACCCTGTCGACCTTTGCCTGCATCTTGTCCAGGAGTTCGTCCACCGAAGGATACTTTCCCTGCCCCAAAGAGACTGTGAATGGAGGCAGGGGATGAGTATTGGTAATAACCGTGGTTTGTCGGTTGCATTTTCCAAGGGCCCTCGCGGTCTCCACGGGCTCGAACCCTACCAGTATGTCCGCCTCCCCCTCTGATACAATGGGGCTCGTCATATTTCCTATCACCACGGCCGATTCCACGATACCGCCCCGCTGGGCCATGCCGTGGATTTCGCTGACCACCACCGGCACTCCGATTGATAAAAGGGCTTGGCCAAGGAGCCTGGACGCCAGAAGGTTTCCTTGACCGCCCACGCCTACAAAAACACACCTCTTATTCTCCATTGCGCTCTCCTTCACAGTGCTACGCTCATCGGCTCAAGTAAAATCATAGCCCGTCACTCTCATTTTTTGACTGGCAGTATTGCGTTTTCAGGGCATAACTGGGCACAAACAGCACACCCTGTACAGAGGTTTTCGTTGATGGCCACATGATAGCCATCCAGGTAGATGGCAGGGCATGCGAGCTCATTTATGCACACCCTGTGCCCCTTGCACTTGTCCAGATTGATATAAAAGGGTCTGGACCTCTTCATCTCGCCTATAGCACGGGCAAAGAGGGGACAGTACTCCTCTGAAATAATCACTGACACGCCATCATATTCGAAGGAAGCCCTGACAGCATCTATGGTCTTCTTGACCTTGAACGGCTTTACCACGTGAACATCTTTTACGCCGCACCCCTTGACCACTCCCTCGATGGAGATTCGAGTACGTTCAACCCCCAGGGGGGCCGTGTCGACTCCGGGATGGGGCTGGTGCCCCGTCATTGCTGTGGTACCGTTGTCCAGGATGACCAGGGTGAATTTATGATTGTTGTGGACTGCGTTGATTAGACCGGTTATGCCTGAATGAAAGAAGGTTGAATCCCCTATGAATGAGACCACCTTCTGTTCGTTGGCCCGGGAAAAACCGCAGGATGAGCTGACCGACGACCCCATGCATATGAGGAAATCGGCCGCCGATATGGGAGGTAAAAGCCCCAGGGTGTAACAGCCTATATCAGTAGGGTAGATGGTTTCATCACCATAGACTTGCTTTACTGCATAGTAGGTGGCCCTGTGGGGACATCCGGCACAAAGGGTTGGAGGTCTCCCCGGAAGGTCAGGGACATCAGATGTATCCACCTTTTCCGGTCCTTGATAGTCCACATCAAAATACTCTGCAACGGCCCGCCTGACCATGGCAGGCTCGTACTCAAAGGCGCGGGAGAGCCCTCCCACCCCCTTTCCCATTATCGGCAACAAAAAGCCCTGCTCCTGGGCAACGGCCTTGAGGTCGTTTTCCATTATAGGCTCTAGCTCTTCAACCACCAGGACCTTGTCCATCCTGTTTAGAAAACCGGTGCACAGCTTCTTGGGAAAAGGCCATGAAAATCCCAGTTTGAGAATACTGACCTTGTCTTCAATGTTGAGGTCGGCTACTGCATCTTTCACATAGTTGTAACTCACTCCGTTGGTGACTATTCCCCATCTCCCGTTCCCCATGATCTCGTTGTATTCTGAATCCTCGGCTTTTTCCAGGGCCCTGTCGAATTTTTCCAACAATAGTTTATGCAAGTTCCTGGATACCGCCGGGACAGCCACCCAGTGGAAAGGGTTTTTCTTGAAGTCCCCTACTGTCTTGGGGGGGCGCAACTGGCCAAGCCTCACGGGCCCCCTGATATGATTCAGACGCGTCGTCGTTCTCAGGAGCACAGGCAGTTCCAGTTCCTCAGACAGATCAAAGGCCTTTTTGGTAACGTCCTTCATTTCCTGGACATTTGTCGGCTCAAGCATAGGGAGAGAAGATAATCTAGCGTAGTATCTGTTGTCCTGCTCGTTCTGGCTGGAGAAAAGGGACGGGTCATCCGCGCTGACGATGACCATTCCTCCCTTTACACCCTCATAGGCGAGGGTCATGATTGGATCTGCGGCAACGTTGAGGCCCACGTGTTTCATGGTCACCATGGTCCTCAGCCCAGAGACCGCCGCACCTGCACCGACCTCCACCGCGACCTTTTCGTTGGTGGAGTATTCAAAGTATAGATTGGTTTCCTTGCTTATTTGAAAGAACTGCTCCGGGATCTCGGAAGAAGGCGTGCCCGGATAACAGGTTGCAAAGGCAAGGCCCGCCTCCAGCGCACCCCGGGCAATGGCCTCGTTTCCCAGCAGGAGCATCTCTTTTCCAGGTGAATCAGCGAGTAATTTATGCATTTTTTCCTCCAGTCTTATCTACCGATTAGGCAAAGAACTTTTTTCTAGCACTGTTTGTCCCCTTTTTCAAGACCATCAGAATATCAAACCTTCATTCCAGGATTTATCAAATGTTCACAGGCTGTTGCCCAATACCTGATCAACGATGATCACTGCGTCCCTGGATGTCTTTTCACAACGCTCAATATGTCTCTTGAGCTGTTTTCACGCCCCATTATCCTCATAGTGCTCTCTCAATAGAGACACTGGAGATGCTGGCTCCGACAAAGATGATTTCCTGGGGCTAAGGCGGTCTTGGATCAAGTGTATGGTGCCGCTTGGACCATCAGGAGAAATTTGATTGAACCTTGTGAAAAGACATCCAGGGACCACAAGAGCAAACACCATCACGGTCTATCCTTTGGCATCGCCAGAAATGTGACGGAATAATTTGGGCAACAGCCTGTTAAAGAGTCACTTTGCTGCCGGACCTCCTTTTTCGTTGCCTTGATTCACAAGAATACTGTATTATTTTGTGCTTAGAGTCTGGGATTGCACTAATCGATGTAAGTTTCAGGAACAGCGACGGCGCCGGTGTCGATCTTTCCAGGGGAAGCCGACCGGGAGCGCGATTCATGAAAACATTCAACATAGGGGGACATGCAACATGGCTAATGAAGATCTATTGAAAGGCAAAAAGATCCTGATCGTGGACGATGAGCCGGATGTTGTTGAGACCTTGGAAGACCTTCTCTCCATGTGCGAGGTGGAAAAGGCTTACAGTTTCAACGAAGCCAAGGAGCTGCTCGAGACAAGGTACTTTGATATCGCCATCCTGGATATCATGGGGGTTGATGGCTTCAAGCTCCTTGATATTGCAAAGGAAAAAGGTGTACTGCCGGTTATGCTCACAGCCCACGCATTGAGCCCGGAAAACACTGTTAGATCTTATAAGAAAGGGGCTGCCTCTTACATACCGAAGGAAGAGATGGGGAATATCGTGACCTATCTCAATGACATACTGGAGGCAAAGGAAAAGGGCAAGAATTTCTGGTGGCGCTGGTTTGACCGGTTCGCTTCTTACTACGATAAGAAGTTCGGCCCTGACTGGCAAAAAGAGCACGAAGAATTCTGGAAAGGCTTTTACATATAGAGACCTGGGGCATCGGGGATCTTTCTCCAGAGCTGCAATGCCTCACTTGTAATGCTCTGTTATGTGCGGGCTAAATCCGCGGTTATACCTTCTCAGACTAGGGTCTCATTCGGGCAGATAACTTACATACCTACCCAATCGCCAGATCCTTGGGTCTCCCCTGAGTCTACTGTCTTTCAAAGATCTTAAGGAAATACCCTTGGGCAGGGTTTTCACCAAATTTTCACATATCTCCGAAGTATGATATATAGGCTAAGAAGCAAGGTCCAGGGGCTGTCAGATAACGGTTTCGATTTTCTACCCGATTTTGCAAGATAAAAGGATACCTGTGACGGGAGGCAGTACGATGAATGAAATAGCATCTCTGAAGATAGATATCTTTTGCCACATATTGCCCAAAAGATACAAGGAAATACTCTTTAGGAAATCAAGGCCCTGTTACTATCTTCAGGCTGATACCGAGAGGCCGGCCCTCTTTGACTTAGAAGAAAGATTCAGGTTTATGGACAAATTTGAGGGGCTTCAGCAGGTCTTAACCATTGGTGCCCCACCCCTGGAATATGCAGTATCAGGAAAGGATGCAGTGGATCTCTCAAAGATTGCCAACGATGAGATGGCTGAACTGCTGAACAAATATCCCGATAGGTTTATTGCAGCCGTGGCCTGCCTTCCAATGAATGACATCAACGCAGCCTTGGCA
>JAFDIC010000100.1 GCA_019308525.1 Deltaproteobacteria bacterium | reverse complement strand
CCTGGTGATACGCTACATCGTGGATGAAGTCATGCTACAGCGTCAAGCAGAACTTCTCCTTGGAGCGCTGGCCTTGTTGATCTGCATCATGCTGGGTTCAAGGGCGGCAAGAATGCTGGGGGAATTCAGTTTTGCGCACCTCGAAGAGAGAATGGCCCTGGACATACAAAGAGATCTTGTAGAACACACCCTGAGGCTGCCCAAGGCCTTTTTTGACGAGAATCAGACAGGTTATTTGATGTCCCGGCTCTCCTCTGATGTTGAAGAACTGCGCTGGTTTTTTTCCAGCACCATCGTCCAAATAATCGGAAATGTCTTTCGCTTTTTCGGTGGCACCGTGTTGCTCTTCTACCTGCAATGGCGACTGGCATTGGCCGTTATCCTGCTCGTGCCGGCAATACTCTTGTGCCTCAAATACTTTTCGGGCAAGGTCCTCTCTCTCTCTCACCATGGCATGGAGAGGGAGGCCAAAGTCACCATGAATCTCAAGGAGGCCCTGTCCTCGGCCGCCCTGATCAAGTCCTCGGCCTCAGAGGCAAAGACCGTCGCCAGTCTGGTTTCGGGCCTTAAGGAGGCCCTCCACTCGGCCATGGAACGCGCGGCGGTGGGCTCTGTGGCAAATCTAGCGATCAATTCGATCCCGGGGCTGATGGGCCTGGTGGTGCTGGGAGTAGGTGCCACATGGGTCATAAGAGGGGAATGGAGCCTTGGTTCGCTTCTTGCATTCCAGGCGTACACGGGATATGTCTTCGGCCCGGCACAGGCCCTGGCAACGGCAAACCTCCAGATGCAGGAGTCGGTTGCCGGTCTCCAGCGGATATCAAACCTCTTTGCCCTGGTGCCGGAAGAGGGTATCGGAAAGGGCAAGTTAGCCCACAGACTGGAAGGGGAAGTAGAGTTCAGGGGTGTCTCCTTCTCCTATGGCGGACGTGAGCCGTTGCTCAAAGATTGCTCATTCCGGGTCAGTCCCGGGGAGCATGTCGCTGTCGTGGGCCGAAGCGGGGCCGGCAAGACAACGTTGCTGAGCTTAATCCTGGGCCTTTACAGGCCAGCACAGGGAGAGATCTTGTTCGACGGTATACCCGCTTCAGAGTATGAAATCGGATCCCTGCGTGAGAGGATCGGCTATGTCTCCCAAAACGTCCGCTTGCTGTCAGGAACGATCAAGGAGAACCTCTTGTTCGCAAGAACCGATGCCACCGAAGGTGACATGCTGCGGGCCTGCCAGGCGGCGGGTATCCATGAATTTATCACCAGCCTGCCCGGTGGTTACGAGACCCAGATAGGGGAAGAGGGGGTATTGCTGTCCGAGGGCCAGAAGCAAAGGATTGCCCTTGCTAGAACCCTGGTACGCGATCCGGATATCCTCGTGCTGGATGAGCCCACCTCCTCCCAGGACGGAAAGACCGAGAGGTCCATCATGGGAAGTCTGCCGGAGTTCTCAAGGGGTAAGACCATGTTCCTTGTAACAAACCGCCTGGGGGCATTGCAGGGAATGTCCAGGGTTCTGTTTCTGAGGGAAGATGGGATGCTGGTAACAGGGACGCATCGCACCTTGTGGAAATCCAGCGAATCCTACAGGGCCCTGGTCAAATAAGGTTGATGGCTTCCCAAAAAAGTCCGATTTCTGCGTTGAGCCTCATCCCTGCCCGTCGGGTGGGTGGTTTTGCTCCAGAATCAAGGGGCAGGAAAGGGGGCGAAAGCCATGAGAGAAGCTATTTAGTCTTAATGTAAATTATATGAATTGTTTATTAGATATTGACAAATATATGATTTTATATGTTATTATAACTAAATAAGTAATTGCAGTGTGTATTTTGCTATAAAAGTCCTGTTACCGGGTGATGCTGGAAAAGGCCCTGTGCCCGCAATTGCTGGAGTCCCTGTAGTCGAGAGGAGAGGGAGTCAGGAGAAAGCGAGCCATGCGTATTGCAGATATTCTTGATGTCAAGGTACGAACTGGGAAGGCAGTGCGGGAATCCTCCACGGTGGAGGTGAATCTCCGGGAGTGCAGTGGTCTGGTTGAAAGGGGACTGAGTGATTACGGAAAGGACAAGGAAACGCTGCGTCATAGGCTCGAGACTCCCAGGCGCTGGGGACCAGAGGTGAAAAAACACTACGATCTCTTCTATGAGAGAGCAGAGGACATAAGGGAACGTATCAAGGGGAACAAGAGTATCAGCCCTTCTCCCATCCTGTCGGATCTCTACTCCATAATCAACAAGGGACTGATAGAGGATCTGTATGCCTACTGCATGTTTGCGCACGAAGACAGGGATGACCTGCTGACCCACGAGATTGACGTTATGTGTACTTCGTTGATGGTCGGAGTGGGATTGAAGTTTGATATCAAAGCACTGCTCAAGGTGGGTCTTGCAGGATACCTTGAAAACGTGGGGATGTACAGGATTCCAAAAGGTATACTGGAAAAGAGGGAGAAACTTACAAAGGAAGATATTTCCGCCATCCAGGCACATCCAAAGGAGGGCTATGAAATCCTGAGGGCTCTGGGTAACAAGTACCACTGGTTGGCGGAATCCGCCCTCTGTGTCCACGAGAGAATGGATGGATCAGGATATCCCTACGGGCGCTCTGGAAAGGAAGTTCCTTTGCTTTCATACCTTATTGGACTGGTTGACATGTATACTGCGATGATTCGAGAAAGGCCCTATAGAAGGCGAATCCGCAAGACCGACGCGGTCAAGTATATCGTCGGGGGGACAAAGACCCTGTTTCCCTCAAGCATCCGCAGGGCTTTCCTGGACAGGATATCCCTGTTTCCAGTTGGTACCTATGTCAAGTTGAACAACGGCACCATCGGATGCGTGATTTTGACCAACGGGAACCAGGCGATCAGACCCACGATCCAAGTCCTGCACAATGGGGCAGGGCGGCAGCCAGAAGGAGAAGAAACCCTGAATCTGGCTGAAAATCCCCTCTTGTACCTTACCGAAGAGGTCAGCGGGAGCGAACCCGACCCTGCGAATTTGGCTTGATCAGCCAGAGGCGGACGAGGGTATAATTCCGGCCATTAACAAGATCTGGTGACAAATAAACGCTGGTGGGGAGAGAAGCCTTGCCACAGTATGACATCAACCTAAGGGAATACTGGTGGATTTTCAAGAAGAGGAAATTCATCATAATCACCATTGCCATAGCGCTCGGCATCTTCAGTACCACCTTTGCCACACTCAGGGCTCCTGAACCCCTGTACTCCACCACGTGTGTGATAGAGTTCGAAAAGCCCCAAACTGCGGAAGGAATCTACGGTGAGGGGTGGACGTGGTCCAGTTCCGATCTGGTGGATACACACATCTCGGTCATCAAGGGATATCCGGTATTCCTGCGGGTCGGAGAGAAGATGGGCCTTATCCCGCTGGGGGATGCCTCGCAGCAGGAAGACATACCGGACAGCTCCGTGTTTTCCGTCATAGAGAGCCTCCAGTCAAAGGTACAGGTGACAAGGGAGAGATTCAGCAGCATACTGAATATTAAGGTCACGGACAATAGTCCCGTTTTTGCGCAGAAACTGGCCAACACCATTGCAGTTACATACAAGGAGATACTTGCAGAACAGCAGATGAGGCGGACCAGGGAGACCATAAGGTACATCGCGCACCAACTCAAGGAAGTCCGAAGAAAACTCAAGGAGGCAGAGGACGAATTCAATCGTTTCAGCCAGGAAAATGAACTTATCTCTATTGACCTCCAAAGCGAAGACCTTCTGGTGAGAGCCAAGACAATCAGGAAGGAGATAAGGGACCTGGAGGAGGGCAGGAAGGAGTTGGAATCAATCCGGGCACGGCTGGAAACGTTCGTCAGGGACCCCTCTGTTTCCGATCACGACTACTATTCTGAAAAAGGAGGCAGCAGATACAATTCGGCCAACGACAGGCTGGTGGAACTACTGATCAAGAGGGACACACTCCTTGAAGATTATACGGAGCGACATCCCGAGGTAGTGGCAATAGACAGGGATATAATCGAGACGGCAAGAAAAATGTTGTTTATCCTCAAGCTGGAGACAAACAGGATAGCCGGCAAGGTGGATGGTCTAAAGGAGGAGCTGCATGAAGTAGACAAGAAGAAGAAGGTCTTGATGGACAAGAAGCTGGAATTCGAGCGCTTGAAAAGAAAGGTAGATCTATATCATAACATGACCGTCCTGCTGGAAAAGAAGAACCAAGAGGCCATGATAAGGAGGGCGGACAGGCCTGAAGTCGTCAACATAATCAAGCCGGCCCTATTGCCCACGAGGCCTATCAACCCGCCCAAGAGGCGGATGGTGGGGGCGACAGGTACCCTGATAGGCATAATAGTGGGGTTGGTGGTGGCCTTTTTGATAGAAACCTTCGATACCTCCCTGGGAGCTATAGAGGATGTGGAGGAGACCCTGGGTGTCCAGGTACTGGGAGTGATTCCCCAGGTTAACCCAAAGGACATAAGGGGTGGACTGAAGGAAAAGTACGGGGGAAAGCTTAAAGAACATTCTCTGAAAGAATCCGTGAATTTCATGGCCCACTTGCTACCCAAGTCGATGATGGCAGAGAGCTTCAGGGGGCTTAGGACCAATATCCAGTTCAAGGATGCGGACCAGGAACTAAAGACCATCGCTTTGACGAGCTCTACCAACAAGGAGGGTAAAACCCTGGTCGCCATAAACCTGGCCATCACTATGGCCCAGGCCGGAATACAGCCCCTTTTGGTGGACTGTGACCTGAGAAAGCCGAGCGTAGGGAAGACCCTGGGCATAGAGACGACTGTAGGTGTCACGGATATCTTGCTCGGGAATTACCAGTGGCGTGACACGGTAAAGGGATTTACTGACATCATCATGGGAAAGATGAACGTGGACGAGGTAATGATAACACCGGGTCTTGACAATCTTCATATAATTACGGCCGGAAGTGTTGTGCCGAACACGGCCGAGTTGATCGAATCAAAGAGGCTGGACCGATTCCTGGAAGAGGTCAAGGGTGAATATGACATTATCCTGATTGATTCAACCCCTATCATCTCTACTGCTGATGCCGCGATCTTGGGTAGGAAGGTGGATGGTGTCCTCTTGGTGTACAGGGTAGGGAGTGTATCAAGGGCCCTGTTGAGGAGATCCACGACCCAGTTGAAGCAGATAAAGTGCAACATTGTCGGGGTGGTCCTGAATAGCGTGAGACCGGAAGTCAGTCCTGATTTTCAGGATTTCAAGCACTACAGGTACTATTCCATCTCCGGAGAGGATAATCGAGGCGGTTCCAAGAAAGGGAAAGGGCTTTTTGTCCCGGGACTTCGGGGAGAGGGAAAAATCGACCTTGGGGGTATGTTCAAGAGGAATGAGCGGTCGGGATCAGGAAAAGACCGATCCACCCCGACAAAGCTCATCCTGCTCCTGGTGGCGGGGACTTTCCTTGCAGGGGGAATAACATTGCAGTACCGGGATAGGAAGCTGCCGAAACCGTTGTCCATAAAGGTCCCTCCACAGGTGCCCGGTAGCCCTGAAGGGGAGAAGAAAACTCAGGAAAGAAAGGAGGGCATCCCGACAACCGCTGAGTTCCCCGAAGAAGCCGTGCAATCCTCGACTGGGAAAGAACCGTCGAATCAATCCGGAGCGGTTCCTGGTGAGCAATTCAAGGCCTTACCCAAGGAGATGCGTCGAGAGACCGCTATT
This sequence comes from Deltaproteobacteria bacterium, assembly GCA_019308525.1. The sequence goes on along the minus strand of JAFDIC010000100.1, from coordinate 4,831 downwards.
GCGGTGGAGAAGAGGGGGGCCCTGGGAACACCATACAAGGGAACCAGGCATCCTTACTCGTTGAAAGTGGGCTCCTTCAGGAACCTGGAGCAGGCCAGGAAAGCGGTTTCCCGTTACACAACGAGCGGCCTGGCAGCGTATTACGTCAGGGTTGCCCTTAGCACGGGACTATGGTACAGGGTGTACCTGGGGTACTTCAACAGCAGGGGGGAGGCTGAGAAATTCAAGCTAGATACGGGGCTCACAGATACGGTTGTCGTAAGGGTGCCATATACCATTCTGATCGGCAGTTACCGTACCAAGGGAGACGGTCAGCAAAAACGTGAGTCCCTGAAAAAAGCAGGGTATTACTCCTATTGGGTGGAAGATGGCGAGAATAGGTTCATGCTCTGTGTGGGGGCATTCCATTCAAGGGAGGGGGCAGAAAAGAAGTTTCGAGAACTCATGTCACAGGGCATACAGGGGAGGGTTGCTGAACGGTAGCCATGGCAAAGGACGTGGTAGATGCATTGACAGGGGCGTCGGCAAAGGAACCCTATGCGCGAAAGCTCGGTATGAGACTGTTAAGCGTGGAGCCCGGCCGCGCGGTGGTGGAAATGGAGATGAAGGAGGATATGACAAATATTTTCGGAATGATCCATGGTGGTGCCATATTCTCCCTGGTGGATGAAGCGTTTCAGGCTTCCTGCAATTCCCATGGCCAGGTAGCGGTAGCCCTAAATGTAACATTAACTTACCACCGCACCCCACAGGTGGGGTGTAAGTTGGTGGCAGAGTCAAGAGAATTGCATTGCAGCAAGAGAACCGGGACCTATCAAATACGTGTCACGGACGAGAATGAAAATCTCATCGCCTCATGCCTTGCCCTTGCTTACAGAAGGGGTGACAGGTTACCCTTTCTGGATAAAGGAGAAAAGGAAGGAGATTGATCCCCCTGAAGCGGAAAGCAATATTGCGGAAGTTTTTCTCGGGGAGGATAAGGTAAACTTAGGTTGACTTAATTTGCTTTATTTAGTAAATTAGCATCACATTACTCACATAATATTTATATTTTTCATTCTAACACGGAAACCTGGTCCTCAGGGCCAGGTCAGAGATCATTGGCTCTGCCTTAAGAAATGAAAAGGCCCTAAATCCGAAGCACGAAATCCTAAATCCGAAACAATACTTAATGACCAAAATTCAAATGATCCAAACAATAGGCGTAGCGATTATGGTTTTGTTTTTGTCATCAGGACATTCGATATTTGATTTTGTTTCGAATTTCGAGATTGGGATTTCGGATTTTGCCAACGCGAGAACAACAAATCATGCCCTCTGGGCTTAGAGCAAAACCGGGCCCTTTGGACCCGGATTTTTGCTTAGATCCCAAAAGGTGTCATTAGTCAATGCGGGGAATTAGAGGTCATTGGAAGAGGTCCTGTTCGTTCGAGGTCAAGAAAGACAATAACCTGATCGCTTCCTGCCCCATTTTCTGTGATTTAGGCCCATGGAAAAGGTTCTTTTGTTGAAAGAAGACACCATTCGCTCGAGGGTCAAGGAATTGGCCGGGAGGATATCTGCGGATTACGCGGGCAAGAAACCCGTAATGATCGGTATTTTGAACGGAGTGGTCTTTTTCTATGTTGACCTCTTGAAGGAGCTTACCATTCCCGCGAAGATAGATTTTGTCAGGGCGGCGAGTTATGGCCCCGGTACGGTATCGAGCGGCAAGATCGTGCTCAGCAAGGACGTTGAGATACCTATCAAGGACGAAGATGTGATTCTTGTCGAGGACATAGTGGATACAGGATTGACCCTGAACTATATCCTGGCGAAGCTGAAGGAGAAGGGGCCTAGGTCCCTGAGGATTTGCGCCCTCATCGACAAACCCGAACGGAGGAAGGAAGAGGTCAGGGTCGATTACTGCGGTTTCAAGATCAAGGAAGGATTTCTGGTCGGTTACGGCTTGGATTATAACGAGGAGTACAGGTGCCTCAAGGATATTTACGAGCTAAGACAGGGATAGGGGTGACCCTTTCCAGTGAGGGAGGCGCGCATGATAATTGAATGCGATAAGTGTGAATCGACTTTTAGACTTGATGAATCTCTCATAAAAAAGGGTGGTTCCAAGGTAAGATGTTCCGTCTGCAAGAACGTCTTTATGGTATACCCTCCAAAGGAGGATGCGGGCCTTGAAAAGGGTACCGGTTTGGCCCCTGAGGAGGAAGAGGATTACACTGAGACCGCCACCCTGTCATCAGTGAAGACAGAGGAAGACAGGGGGCCGAAAAGCGAGCAGGAAGCCGATTTCCATGAGTTCGATACAGCATTCAAGGAGCTCTTGGAAGAGGATATCACCGAGAAGACCGCCTCAAGCCTGTCCCCCGAAGGGGACCTCTCTGAAGAAGAGGAGCCGGCGGAGGTTCCCCCTCCCGAAAAGAAGGCGGTAGAGGAGAAAAGGAGGATCGGAATTCGCCCTCTCCCCGTTGCTTTGGCCATTTTGTTGTTGTTGGTGGTTGCCGGGGGCGGGGTATACTACTTCATGCCGGAGTTGATCCCCGAGCCCCTTTCCATTCTCAAGCCCGCCAGCAAACAACAGATCAGCGACCCGGGAACCAGGCGGCTCACCTTCAGCGGTGTGAGCGGCTCCTTCGTCCAGTCCAGCAAGGCCGGACAGCTCTTTGTCATCAGGGGTATGGTCAAGAATGAGTATCCCAAGGCCCGGAGCTTTGTCCTGGTAAAAGGTACCGTCCTGGACGATAGAGACCAGCCCGTAAGAACGGAAATGGCCTATGCGGGCAATGTGTTGACAGAGAAGCAGATAAGGGAAATGACACTTGAGGAGATAAAAAAGTCGCTCAAGAATCGATTGGGCAAGGGGAACATGAACCTCAAGATCCAGTCGGGGTCATCCATCCCTTTCATGATTGTTCTCGGGAATCTGCCACCTAACTTGAGCGAGTTTCAAGTTGAGGCGGTGCGCTCGTCACCGGCAGAATAGACCAGTCCTTCCTGGCCTCGTTTTTTGCCAACCGGATTGTTCCTTCACTCGGAACCATGATAGGAGATCAGCAGGGGTGCCATTAACAACGGATGAGAGAAATCCCCTTCATCCCGGAAAACTGGTCAAAGGTTTCAGCGTCCTATTCATAATCCTGCTCTCCGGGACCCTGGGCTACATGATCATAGAGGGCTGGGGTTTCCTCGATTCTCTTTATATGACCGTTATCACTATTACCACAGTAGGGTTCAGGGAAGTGGGACCAATCTCGCCAGGTGGGGAAATTTTTACGATAATCATAATCTTTTCCGGGATGGGGATCATAGCATACATCCTGGGGGTGTTCGCCCAGGCCATGATCGACCTTCAGTTGAGGAGCATAATAGGGAGGAGGAAATTGGGATTAATACTAAAGGCCATGAAAGACCATTACATTATCTGCGGATTCGGGCGGATCGGCAGGATCATATGCCGTGAACTGAGGGCGCACGATGTCCCTTTTGTTGTTATAGAGAACAGCCCCGATGCGATACAGAATCTGGAAGACGAAGGTTTCACATACATCCATGGCGATGCAACCAGCGAAGAGGTCCTCGTGAAGGCGGGCATAGAGCGGGCGAAAGGGCTCGTGTCAGTGGTGGCCTCTGACGCGGATAACCTCTTTATCACCATGAGCGCTCGAGGCCTGAACCCGAAACTGTTCATCCTTGCCCGGGCAGACGAGGAGCAGACCGAAAAAAAACTCCTCAGGGCAGGTGCCAATCGCGTGGTCATGCCCTATCTGTTGGGCGGGCAGAAGATGGCGCACACCATATTGAAGCCGGCCGTGTCGGACTTTCTCGAGTTTACCGTGCATAACAAGGATATCAGCCTTGAGCTAGGGGAGATAGTGGTGGGCGAGGAGTCCCGGCTCAAGGGCCTTACTCTGATCGAATCCGGCATCAGGCAGGAAATGGACATCATCATTGTGGCGGTCATGAAAAAAGAGGGAGAAATGAAGTTCAACCCTTCATCCAAGACCCGGATAGAGGCCGGTGACACCTTGATTTGTCTTGGAACCAGCGAGAACCTGGAGCGGCTCGAAGAGGTCCTTTCGGGCAGGTAACCGATGCGACGTGGTTGGATGATCTCCCCTGTATGCTTGGTTACGAGTCAGGCGACCCATCACCTCCCTCTTCTTCTTTCAGGGCGCGGCGGAGGACCTTGCCCACCATGGTGGTCGGGAGGGCGTCCCGGAATTCAATGAGAGACGGGATCTTGTAGCGGGTGATCCTGTCTCTTGCCCACTCAATGATATCTTCTTGAGATATCTGCCCCTTTTTCTCGGGGTCCAGCACAACAAATGCCTTGACCTTCTCGCCCACTTCCCTGTCAGGGATACCTATTACGGCTGCTTCACGGATATGGGGATGCCTGTGGAGCAGGTCTTCCACCTCTGCGGGGAAGACCGGGTAACCCTTGAACTTTATCATGTCCTTGGCCCTGTCACGGATGATGGTAAAACCCTCCGCGTCCATACAGGCCATATCACCCGTGTATAGCCAGCCGTCCCTGAGGACAAGCGCCGTTTCCTCGGGCCTGTTCAGGTAGCCCTTCATCACCTGGGGGCCTTTTACGATAAGTTCTCCGGTGTAACCATCCGCCTCGATGGATTGTTCGGGGGTCAAGCCCCCAGTCTTGGCCACGGCAAAGGGCAGCGGTGGCATTTCCCTCACGCCTCCTTCCCTGTCCACGATCTTGATGTCCGTATCAGGATAGGGAAGGCCGATCGTCCCCTGCTTGCGGAGTTCTTCGACCATTGGGTTTGCGTGGGTGACCGGAGCGGCTTCGCTGAGACCGTAACCTTCA
>JAFDIC010000622.1:514-2474 GCA_019308525.1 Deltaproteobacteria bacterium | reverse complement strand
GGGGAGAGGATCCCGGTTGACGGAGTGGTTCTCGAAGGCGAATCCAGTGTGGACGAATCCATGCTGACAGGAGAGCCCATCCCTGTCAGTAAGGATCCGGGCGATGTGGTCACGGGCGGCACAATCAACGGTGAAGGGCTCCTCAAGTTTGAAGCAAAGAAGGTAGGCAAGGATACGGCCCTTGCCCAGATCATTCGGCTGGTGCAAGAGGCCCAAGGGAGCAAGGCACCCATACAGGCCTTGGCGGACCGGGTCGCCGCGATTTTCGTCCCCAGTGTCATAGGTATTGCCTTTCTGACCTTCGCCCTGTGGTGGGGTATAGGCGGTGAGTTCGTGCCTGCAATGATTCGCATGGTGGCCGTCCTGGTCATCGCATGCCCCTGTGCCCTGGGCCTTGCCACCCCTACGGCTATCATGGCCGGCACTGGTAAGGGTGCCGAAAGGGGCATCCTTTTCAAGAACAGCGAGGCCCTTGAGACGGCAACCAAACTGGACACCATAGTCCTGGATAAGACGGGGACGATCACCCTGGGAAAGCCCACCGTGGCCGATATCGTGAGATGTATGAACGAACAGGTGAAAGACGACCTGACCCTTCTCCAATTCGCTGCCTCGGTGGAAAGGGGATCAGAACACCCGCTGGGAATGGCGATCGTCAGGGAGGCCGAGACAAGGGGCATTGAGCTTTTTGCCCCGGAATCTTTCAGGGCCACAAAGGGCCAAGGCGTTGAGGCCAGGGTAAACGGAATCCGAATAAAAGTGGGGAAACCCCGGTGGTTCGAGGAAGCCGGTGTAGATATCGAACCGATAAGACAGGTGATCAGTGACCTTCAGGGCCAGGGCAAAACCGTGATGGTGGTGGGGGTGGACAATGAACCCGCTGGGGTGCTCGCGGTTGCAGACAGGGTGAAGCCAGAATCCCCCAGTGCGATAGGCGAGTTGAAGAGACAGAACCTCAAGGTGGTCATGCTCACTGGAGACAACATGCAGACCGCCAGGGCTATTGCTTCTGAAGTGCACATTGATGAGGTTTTCGCTGAAGTGAGACCCGAAGAGAAGTCCATGAAAATCAAAAGAACTTCAAGCCATGGGCGAGAAAGTGGGCATGGTGGGAGACGGCATCAATGACGCCCCGGCCCTGGCACAGGCAGACGTTGGTTTTGCCATTGGCACGGGCACGGACGTGGCGATCGAAACAGGGGACGTGATCCTTGTAAGCGGCAGTCTCCACGGGGTCTCCAAGGCCATAGAGCTGAGCAGGGCCACCATGAGGACCATACGGCAGAACCTGTTCTGGGCCTTCTTCTATGATTCAGTGCTTATCCCGGTAGCTGCCGGTGTCCTTTATCCCTTTGCCTTCCTGCCCTATTTCCTGAGGCAGCTGCACCCTATACTGGCCGCCTTTGCCATGGCAATGAGCAGTATCACGGTAGTTTCCAACAGTCTCCGCCTTTACAGGGCAAAGATAGTAACACCTGATTAGGACTTAGCGCGTAAGAGCTGGCTCAATAGGGTTTGATTCGCCGGTCCCTATTGCTCATTCCATCTCTTCTGCCTTCCCTGCTGGGATTCTAAGGTGGCCGTCCACCAATTCCAGGTCCAGCCACCACTTGCGCGTGGGGTCGGGTTTCCCATAACCCATAATATCATCGCCCCAGATTCCTATCCGCCTTGCAGGCGGCACATGCCTCATGGTCCAGTTGACCGATCGGTGGAACAGGGTATAGGGTTTGCTCCAGGGGCATGCCTTGATACACGTCCCGCATCCTGCGCCGTGCTTATTCCCCACTCTCATGCTTGTACATTTTTCGACGTCATTGGGCCACTTTTCGTATCCATTGTGGATGACCTTGTCTCCATGGCTGATTGCGCCTGCGGGACATTCTCTGGCGCACTTTCCACACTTGGTACAAAAATCCTGGAGCCCGAAATCTATAGGCCTGTCCACGGCGAGAGGCAG
>JAFDIC010000622.1:0-455 GCA_019308525.1 Deltaproteobacteria bacterium | reverse complement strand
AGCACTATATCTCCAATGCGGCACATCTCCCCGAGTCCGGCCCACAGGAGGATTGGAGGCACAACTACCTGGTAGTTGAGGGCGTGGTGCGCCCGGGCCGGATAGCCAAGCCTGCGAATGTAATCGGCCAGGATACATGCGATAAACCCGGAGGAAGTGTAAGACATGAAGCTCATGGAATTGCTTATCCAGTCATGGCCAGTGGTAGCAGCCTCTGTACGGGTATCCTGGTCAATCAGGATGGCAATGGCGTACTTGTGATTCAGTTCTATTCTCTCGCCACCGTGCCACGCCCCGTAGCTATAGACAGCGTAAGGGGGCAGCTCGCAGATGCCGACAAGATCGGCCCTCAGGAAGTAGGCCGTTTCCTTAATATGGGCGGACATCCATTCAGGATCATCAGGAAGGGGGGCCTTCTCAGGGGCGACCTCGCCGTCCACCATGTTTCGCAGGTT
>JAFDIC010000099.1 GCA_019308525.1 Deltaproteobacteria bacterium | reverse complement strand
GATTCCTCTCTTGAATGATCCGGCGGATCTTGGCCTCCAGTTCCCCGATATCAAAGGGCTTTTTTATTAATTTTTGGGCCCCCGCGTTGATTACATCAACGTACTTGTATCCCTCTGCAAAACCTGTCATCGCGATTACGCTGATCCAGGGAAACTGGTGCGTAACTTTTTCAATAAATTCAAGACCATCGCTCTGGGGGTATCCCATGTCGGTGAGCAGAAAGGTGTATGTATTGCTGCTGAGGATGTTCCATGCCTCTTTTGCCGTGGACACGGAACGGACGGAGAAACCAAGAAAGCTCAAGAGGTCTTCAAAGACGTTTCGGAGTGCTTCGTCCGTTTCTATGACAAGGATGGATTCATTCCTGTAATCTATGATCTCGTTTTCCATTTGGGTGAAGGTTCAGGGAAAAAGATCCGGAAATGCCGGGGCATTTCCTTTTCCTTCAGGCCCTGGTGCTATGGGGGCACAAAAAGGCCCCCGTCATCTATGATCTCGCCTCTAAGAGAATTGGCAAAGGCGCATTTAATGAGTACTTTAACAAAACTGCCTTTTATGTTGTTATCACTGCTAAAATTTACTATCTGGTTGGTGTCGGTCCTGCCCGTGAGCTGTCCTCCCTTCTTACTGGGGCCTTCCACGAGCACCACAACTTCTTTGCCCTCCAACAGCCTGTTTTTTTTCAAGGTAATCTGCTTCTGGAGTGTCTGAAGGGTGAACAATCTCGCGGATTTTGTTTCTTCCGGTACCTTGCCTCCGAGGGCCGCAGCCGGGGTTCCTTTCCTATCAGAGTACTTGAAAGAGTAGATGTTGTCAAACTCGATTTTTCTTACGAGGTCAAGGGTCAGATGGAAATCCTCATCCGATTCACCCGGGAATCCGACGATGACGTCACTCGTGATAGCAATTCCAGGCCGAACTTCCCTCAATCTGTCCACGAGCTCCATGTATCTCTCGCGGGAATAACCCCTGTTCATCATTTTTAGAATGGGATTCGATCCTGCCTGAACAGGGAGGTGGATATGGGGACAAAGTTTTTCAAGTTCCCCGAAACACCTGATGAGCTCTGCGGAAAGGTCCTTTGGATGGGAGGTGGTGAAACGTATTCTCCCCAGCCCCTGAAGGTCATTCAGGGCCCTGAGCAGTGCGGGAAAGCTCACGACCCCATTTTCTCCGGCCCTGTAGGAATTGACATTCTGTCCCAGGAGGGTTATCTCCTTGACGCCCTGTGAGACCAGGGCCCTGGCCTCATTTACGACACCTTCCAGGGGGCGGCTCACTTCCCTGCCCCTTACATAGGGTACGATGCAGTAGCTGCAAAAGTTGTTGCACCCTTCCATGATCGATATGTAGCCTGTCACCTTGCCGCTGAAATAACCTCTGACATAGTCCGAGGGAAAGATCTGCTCATCCAGGTCTGTTGCAACCACCCTTTGCTTCCCTTTTTCAACCCGCTCCAGGATCTCCGGTATCCTGCATATCTCACGGGTGCCGAGGACAAAGTCCAGTCCCGGGAACTTGTCCAGGAGCCCGGGGCCCTCCTGTTGAGCTACACAGCCCATCAGGCCTATGATAAGTCCCGGTCGCTTCGTCTTGAGGGAGACCATCCTCCCGAGGAGGCTGTAGGCCTTTTGCTCCGCCTTGTTTCTGACAGTGCAAGTATTGATCATTATCAAATCAGCCTCTTCCGGCCTCCCGGTGACCTTGAATCCGCGCTTGAGAAGGAGCTGGGTCACGTGGTCGGAATCATATTCATTCATCTGGCAGCCCATGGTGCCTATGTACAGGGTTCGCGCCAAGGAAGGAACCTCCTCACACAGATTGGCCTTTCTACCAAGCCATCAAAATTGATATTATCAAATCAGGAGAGATTAGTGAAGTCACCTGCTGTGAGCCTATGCCAGGGTTTGGATGTTCATTCCTTCCCTTTCTATCAGGTCCTTCAAGAGCCGGATTACCAGCTCCTCACAGCCCGGCGAGATATGAAGCTCTATGACGGCCTCCCGAGGGTCAACCGTCCTCACCAGCACCGTGCCGTCGTAGGATTCGAAGGTGACCCTCAAGTAATTGATTTCCTTTCTCTCGACCCTCAGGCGAAGTCTACTGGTCTTCACGGCTATGATTGAAGGTGGCCCCGCCCCACATGAGTTTTGCTCTCAGGATCTCGAAGTAAGACTGATCCGGGGATTTGAAGAGCCTTATTCTCTTCCTGGATTTGTAGATGAGGACCTTGTCTCCGTAAGAAAAATCAAATCCCACCTGACCGTCAAAGGTGAGACTCACCTTCTCCTCGCTGCTCTTTCCCATCATAATGGAGATAATGTCCGAATCAGGCAGAATGATCGACCTGTTTGTCAGGGCAAAGGGACAGATGGGAGTTACAATGACGTTATTCAATGTGGGATAAAGTATGGGACCTCCTGCCGACAGGTTGTAGGCCGTCGAGCCTGTGGGAGTCGATACGATGAGCCCGTCGGCCCTGTAAGTGGTCAGGAACAGGTCATTAATGTAGACATCCAGATCAATTATCCTGGCAAGGGGCCCCTTGTTGATGACCACGTCATTAAGCACCCGAAACATACATATTTCCTGTCCATCCCTCAGGACCTTGGTCTCGAGCATCAGCCTGCTCTCCGTCTCCAGTTCGTCCCTGAGCATCATCTCGATGACGTGGTAGAGCCGTTTGAGGGGAATCTCCGTGAGGAATCCCAGGCCACCGATGTTTACCCCCAGGATAGGTACTCCGTACCTGCCCACCTTCCTGGCAGCTCCCAGGAGGGTGCCGTCTCCCCCCAGTACGACAACATAGTCAACGTCACCCGGTATTGAGGAGTATTCTTCCGGGCAGGAGTGTTCCTGACCGGCGGCGTCCATTTCCTCGGAGATGACCCTGACATTCCTGCTCTTCAGGAAGTTGTAGAGATTCTCTGCCTCCCTTCGGGCGAGTTCATAGTGGTGTTTGTATATAATACCGACCGATTTTTGTTTCACGGGCACCCCTCTCCTGGTTTGTATTCCTCAGGCTCGTGGTGGAAGAATCTCCCGTTGTCACTCTCTCACAAAAAGGGGGACCAGGGTGAAATTTTCCACGTCAACCAGCCCCATGTCCGTGAGTTTCAATTTAGGAATAACGGGTAGGGCCAAGAAGGATAGTGTCGTGAAAGGATCCTCCAGTTTGCAACCAAGAGACCTGGCCGCGGTCTTGACCCTATCCAGTTGTTCCAAGAGGCCGTTGATTCCCCGGGTGGACATGAGACCTCCTATCTCAAGCTGCACTCTGCCTGTCACCTTTCCACCTTTCACCACCACAAACCCTCCCCCCATTTCCTTTACCTCTGAAACGGCCCTGAACATGTCCAGATCATTGGTCCCAAGGGCAATGACATTGTGGGAATCATGGGACACAGAGGAACAGATGGCCCCGGATTCCAGCCCGAATCCCCTCACCATTCCCAGGCCCAGCCTCCCCGTGGCCCTGTGTCTCTCTATGACGGCGAGCTTCAAGATATCCCTTTCGATATCCGGTATCACCCATCCGTCCTTTATAAGGGGGGGCTCGATACGCTCATCAGTCAATATCTGATCGGGGACAAGCACCATGATCCGGATACTGCCACCCTCGGAACTTATACGAAAGCTTTCAGGGCTCAGCCCTTTCGCAATGTTCAGTTTCCTGGATTCGAGACCCCTGGAAACGTCCCCGGGAGGCCGGACAGTCCTCCCCCCTTCTGCAACGAGCACTCCATCCTTAAAGACCTTTTCCACCCTAAAGCTCTCAAGGTCATCCATGACTATGATATCCGCATGAAATCCCGGCGCAACAGCGCCCCGGCCCCTTAACCCGAAGTGCTCAGCGGGATTGAGGCTGGCCATCTGGATGGCCGTAAAGGGATCCAGGCCCCATTCAACAGCCCTTCTCAGGATATGGTCCAGATGCCCCCTGTTGAAGAGATCATAGGGGTGGAGATCATCCGATACGAGACAAAACCTCCTGGAATTATTTGCCTTGACCAGGGGCAACAGCTCCTCAAGGTTTTTTGCGCTGGACCCCTCCCTGATAAAAAGCATCATGCCTGATTGTAACTTTTCCAGGCCTTCCTTGAGCCCGTAAGTCTCATGGTCAGACGTGATGCCCGCCGCCACGTAGGCCTGAAGATCATCTCCCCCCAGGCCGGGTGCATGACCATCAATTATCTCCTCTGCGAAAAGGAGCACTTTCTCCAGCAGCCTTTCTTCACCCTCGACGACCCCCGGGTAGTTCATTACTTCGCCCAGGCCCAGCACCCTGGGCTCGCCTTTTACCTGCGCCAGGTCCGAGGCCTCCAATCGGGCTCCGGAGGTCTCCAGGGTGGTCGCCGGGACGCAGGAAGGAGCCATAAAATAGAAGTCAAGGGGCGTGGATTCGCTGTCCCTGATCAACAGGCGAATCCCTTCTATTCCCAGTACGTTGGCTATTTCATGGGGGTCGGAGACCAGGGTGGTGGTACCGCGGGGAAGGAGGGCCCCGGCCAGCCTGGAGGGAAGCATCATGGTGCTCTCTACGTGCATGTGGGCATCGATCAGCCCAGGGGCGACCCACCTCCCCTCAAGATCCAACTCCTCTCTTCCCTTGTACCCCTCCCCTACCCCCGCTATGTAACCCTCTACGATCGCCACATCTCCGGGTTGAGAGGTCCCGGAAAACACGTTTACCACGCGGCATCTCCTCAGCACCCTATCAGCAGGGACCTTCCTTCTGGCCACAAGGATCCTCTTCTTCAGGGATTTCAGTCCCGCTTTCCTGAGGGGCACTTCATTCATTCAGCCACCTCTTCCCCGTGCCGAAAGCTCTTCGCACCCTCACCTTTTTTCTCTCCCAATGACGAACCACTCCTCCTCCAGGTCCGAAGTGGTATCCACGATCAAACGTTCAATGCGGAGCCGGGGGAACCTCTCCTTCAGGTCATCCAGATCGACAGGTTCGAATTTCTTCTTGTTGTTCAGATAGGCTTGTTCGGTAAGGGCGTTTGACTCGTAGTTTTCCCTGCTTCGCAGGCTGATCCTCCTCAAGGAGACCTCTTGCGGACACTGGGTCTGTTCTATGATAAACTGCCTGTTGTTTCGCGCCGCAATCCCGGCTGCCCGCCTCCTCAATGCCTGGGTCACAAATGTGGCATCCAGTATGATTCCCTCGCCCCTGGCCGCGAGCCTATCGGCCATTGCGAACATCTCTTCGTACACGAGCCTGCGCTTGTCCATGTTGGATGCGACCTTTTCATCAAATATGTCTTCGTTTCGCAACACCTCCAGCCTGATCATGTCGGTCCTCAAGACCCTGTACCCTTTCAGCCTGGCAATGACCTCGGCGGTCTCTGTCTTATAGGATGCGGGGAGCCCGCAGGTTATCAGGACCGGGTCAGGCCCCAGTTCTCTCCGGGTGAATTCTATGAAGGGTTCTCGCATATCAAAATCTCCAGTGAAAAATGGTTGTTTCAACTGTCACCGAAAAGGACGAACGCGACCACTTGGCAACTTTAGTTTGAAAATACAAATCGTTAACTTGTATAGCTCAAGGCTAACTTAAAGTATTTTCTGGCACTTTCAGCCGCCCTGCCCTTTGCCTCCTGCCCGATCCTGTCGTCGTCCAGCTGGAAGCTGTTCACCTTTCCGCGCACATAGGCCCTGTACACCTTATAGAAAGTCAGCAGTGATTCGGTCCCCCGGTCTCCTGTAGCGAGGGCATAGTGATTCCAGAGGTATTCCGCAAGGGCTTCCCCACCATGGTATTCCATATCCATCAACAAGAAGGCGATATCGCAGAGAGTATCCGTGTATCGGAAGCGGTCTATGAATTCGACACAATCGAATATGCATATGGGATCACTGAAGCACACGTGTTCCATATGCAAATCCCCGTGGCAGTCTCTTACTCTACCTTTTGAAATACGGTCATGAAATACCTCCTCATTTTGCCTGAAAAAGGCCTCTGTCCAATCGAAAAGGGCGTCGAAGTCATGGCGATCGATGGTTTTCCCTATGTATTTCCTCGTTTGCTCGAAGTTTTCATCAGTATTTACCTTGACCCGCTCCGGCCTGCCAAAGCCCTCAATCTCTGGAGAACTATCCGCCTCCCTGTGGAAACAGGCCAGGACATCGGCCAGTCTGTCCAGATGGTCTTCGCTCAACCGGCCTTCCTGGAACAGGGATTTCATGAGCATCTCCTCCGGGATCCTCTTCATCCTCACGGCATAGTCTACGACTTGTCCGCCGCCACGGCCTATCCTGTGGTGTTCGCCGTCAAATATCACAGGGAGCACATCCAAATATATGCCCCGGCACAACCTCCGATTCAGCCTCAGCTCCTGGATGCAGAAATGGTGCCTTTTCTCCAGGGTGGAGAAGTCAAGAAATCCGAAATTGACGGGCTTTTTTACCTTGTAGACGAACTCATCACCCACGAAGACAAGGGAGATATGGGTCTGAATCAGGGTCACCCCGGTCGTCCTGTCAGGTAAGAAGCGTGGATCTTGAAGGTCTCTTACTAATGATGACATGGGGCCTGTTGTTGCCTCCTCTTCCTTTTCCTTCTCAGGGACGCGTCACGGCCAAACTGCTCTGCCACGTAGGAAGGAACATCCACGGTGCCCATGAGCACAGGTTGCTGGTGGCAGTCCGAGCCTCCTGTTACGAGGAGGCCCAGCCTCCTGGCAAAGGCAATGTAGGAGGACGTCGTCTCTTTGTCCTGGCTGGAATGCCAGCATTCGATACCATCGATATGGGGCAGCATGGAATCTTCTATGATCCTCTGCTGTTCTTCAAGGGAACGGGTAAAAGATATGAGGGAAGTTCCCCTTGGATGGTTCGGGTGGGCCAGTACGAGCTTTCCACCGGCACCCCTGACGAGTCGAGATGCCTCCTGGAGGGAAAGGGGCATCTTGGGCACATTGCACTTGACGAGATAACGGTCGAAGGCCTCCTGCCTATCGGCCACTATACCCTTTTGAACGAGGTAATTTGCTATATGGGGTCGCCCGAAAGTCCCGTCCACGGAACTCTGAATTGCGTCCAGGTCCTCCTGTGTGAGCTGCCTGAGGCCTTGCCCTGATAGCTCCCGGTTGATGTTATTCAAGATTTGCTCGGCCCTCTTTTTTCTATATTCCCTCAATTCATCGAGCCTTCCGACCAGGGGACCGTAAGTAATGTCATAGTCATATCCCAGGAAGTCCAGGGAAATAGCCTTCCCTTTCCTGTACCGGGGATGGGAAAAAGACACGCTCAATTCCAGCCCGAATATATACTTGATCTCCCATCTACGGGAAAGTGACTCTGCTTCCTCCTGGCACTCCAGGGAATCGTGATCTGTTATGGAGATAACCTCCAGGCCCCTTTCAGCGGCGGTCCTGAGGATCTCCTCAGGGGTCATCTTACCGTCCGAGCAAGTAGAATGGATATGTAGATCAATTCCCATGGCTGCCCCCCATAATCCCTCCCTTGGGAATCTAGCAAATAATTCGGCTTTTTCCAATACCCTTGTGAAATCCACCCGGAGCCTTGCTCAAGTATTCCCTTGAGCAAGGTGCGCACAGGGACATCAACCTGTTGATAAAATATGTAGATGGGCTATAATCGTGTCCCGTGCCGATGCCGGGAGCCCTGGAGACGGAAAGCGGGAGATCCTGGCACTTTTCGGCAACAGAAGCGATCAAACAGAGGGACCAAAGGGAGACCAAAAGGATGTCTGGCATGGGAAAGATCATGAGACAGGTTCAGGAGTCTGCTGATTTCCTTCTGGCCAGGATGGAACGGAAACCCCTCGCAGGCATGATCACCGGCACAGGCCTGGGAGATATCAGCAAGATGATGGTTGTGGAATTCAGTTTGCCCTACAGGGAAATTCCTAACTTTCCCCTATCCACGGTGGAAGGGCACGAAGGGAATTTGCTGGTCGGGACAGTGGAGGGCAGGACCATCATGGTGATGGAAGGGAGGTTTCACCTCTACGAAGGATACTCTCCAGTGGAAATCACATTCCCGATCAGGGTGATGGCCAGGATTGGTGTAAGGCACCTTTTCATATCCAGTGCCGCCGGAGGGCTCAATCCCTTGCTCGAGTCCGGCGACCTGCTCTTGATCACCGATCACATAAATCTAACGGGTACTAACCCCTTGATAGGCCCGAACCTTGATGCGTTCGGCCCACGGTTCCCGGATATGTCAAAGGTCTATGACCCTCAGTTTTCCGCCCTGGCCAGGAAGGCCGCATTGGAAACGGGTATCATGCTAAAGGAAGGAGTGTACGTGGGGATCGTGGGACCCAGCCTTGAAACTCCTGCGGAGACCCGATTCCTCAGGATGATAGGGGGGGACGCAGTGGGCATGTCCACCGTACTGGAGGTGATAGCGGGCGTACACTGTGGTATGAGAATCCTGGGAATCGTGGTGATCACCAACGTCAACCTCCCGGACTGCATGGAGGGGACCTCCATTGAAGAAGTCATTGCTGCCGCAAGGAAGGCGAGCCCGTCCCTTGGGCGATTATGGAAAAGGATCATTGGGGGCATGCCCGAATGACGGATGCAGGACCCTGTGACTCTTACAAGAAAACCGATTGTTCTCGGTTTCTGCGGATCAAACAATCCTTACTCATGAGGGGAATTGCATGGAACAGCTGGACATACTGGTGAAGAACGGCATGATCATTACCATGGACCAGGGGTGCAGGATCATCGAGAGAGGTGAGCTGGGCGTTAAAGGGGATGCCATCTGCTACGTGGGAGAAGGTCTGGACCAGGCTTCCGCCCGAAAGGTCCTGGATGCGGAAGGCTGCATCGTGATGCCTGGAATCGTGAATGGTCACACCCATGCTGCCATGAGTCTCTTCAGGGGCCTCGCAGATGACATTCCCCTGATGGAATGGCTCAACAATTACATCTTCCCGGTAGAAAGGAGGATGGATCCTGACTTTGTCTACAGGGGATCACTGCTGGCATGTGCCGAGATGATCCTTTCGGGAACCACTACTTTTTGTGATATGTACCTGTTTGAGGACGAGGTGGCCAGGGCCGCCAAGGAAGCGGGGATGCGTTGCCTCGTAGGGGAGGTCCTCTATGATTTCGACTCTCCGAACTATGGGCCCATCGAAAAGGGGTTCAAGTACACGGAGGCGCTCATAGGGAAATGGGAGGGCGATCCTCTCGTATCCATAGCGGTTGAGCCCCACTCCCTCTTCACCTGTAGCCCGGAGCTGCTCACCAGGGCCAAGGAAACGGCCCTGGAGCACGATGTGCCGCTTATCCTGCACCTGGCTGAAACGAGGAGCGAACTGGAGGAAATCAAGAAAAAGTACGGCCGAAGTCCAGTGGAGCACCTCCAGGCCCTCGATCTCCCGGGCCCCCATCTCATAGCAGCCCATTGCGTTCACCTCAGGGAGGAGGAAATCGCCGTGCTTGCGGGCCATGGTGTCAAGGCTATCCACAACCCGGAGAGTAACATGAAACTGGCATCCGGCATCGCGCCGGTCCCGAAGATGATTGCCGGCAACCTGATAGTAGGCCTGGGAACAGACGGCTGCGCATCCAACAACAACCTGGACATGTTTTCCGAGATGGACATGGCCGCAAAGCTTCACAAGCTCAGTACGCTCGACACCACTGTCATGGATGCCCTGACCGTGCTCAAAATGGCCACCAGGGACGGCGCCAAGGCCCTCGGCATGGAAGATGAAATCGGTTCCCTGGAGATCGGCAAGAAGGCCGACGTCATAGTGGTCGACTTTGAAAAACCACATCTTACGCCCATGTATAACCCCTATTCCCATCTCGTTTATGCGGCCAGGGGCAGCGACGTGGTTCACGCAATCATAAATGGGCGGCTTGTCATGGAAAACAGGAAGCTGGGACACCTGGATGTTTCCGAGATCATGGGGGAGGCCAGGGAAAAGGCGGAGAAGGTCAAAGCATGGGTCTCTTCAGCCAAGAGTTGAGAACGATGAAATCCCGGTCTGCGCAGGAGCGTCATTGGTTGTCCGGGAGGGTCCTGACGCATATACCGGGCCGGGGCCAGGAACCTGCCCCCAGGATTTTCATCGACCTTGTGATCCAGAGAATAATCAATAGTATTTTGAATATTTAGATTTTTTAGTTTTCTAATATTACTTATTATATTGAAATAAATCGATTCAAGTGATAGGATTCCCCCCAATAGGGGGAAGAGACATGGGAAAGAGCGGGATAAGAAGGAGAAGGAACAAGAAAGACGAAGGGTGGGTGCCTGTGCAAATCAAGGTGAACTACGTCTTTTGGAAACGCCTCAAGGCAGCTGCCGCCATGGAAGACACCAGCCTGGAAGAGATTCTGGACAAGATCATCCGTGAGTATATAGAAAAAAATCACAGCTACTTGCTGCCGTCATTACAGCCGTAAAGAGAGTTTTCCCGGCTCAACCCGATGGTAGGATTTCGACTTGTTCAATGCACGCAGACTGCCATATCTTATCACCGTTTTCAGAACTTTTAGCAGCAACTGGGGTAAGACCGACCCTTGGGAGATCACTCTCGTCTT
>JAFDIC010000004.1 GCA_019308525.1 Deltaproteobacteria bacterium | reverse complement strand
TCGGGCTTTGTTTCAACGAGTATTTTACGGACAAGACAACGGGTAGAAAACCTATCGTGACAGAGTATGATTTTGATTAGTCACATGAAAAAGGAGAGGTAAGTATGACAGTACAAGAGCATGTAATTGTCACAGGCGGCTCCGCGTTGCTCGCAGCAGAAGTGGTTAGAAAAAATTCCCGACGCGCAGATTACATTCGATGTGAATCCGGAATGGGACAGTTTGTTGAAGTCCGCTTCCCACATGGTGGACGACAGCAGTTCGATCAGGGAATGGGGCTGGAAACCGAAGTACGACACCTGGGACAAGGTGATTAAGGCCTATCTTTCCGCTCTAAACAAGTAATAAAAACACTCAATATTGCTCACCTGGCTGGAGGACAGAAAATGAAAAAGTCAATCAAAATGTTCAGTATCATCGCAGTGCTTATCATGTTGATCCCGGTCCCGTCACTGGCCGGGCAGGGAAAAGAATGGGGCACACAGACGGATTTTCAAAAAAGGCTGAGTCCCCAGCGCCTTCCCATGATGGAGGCCGACTATTCTGGTAAGCCGCTGCCGACGGATGCGCAATTCCTGGCGGACCGACTGGCCATTATCAACCACGTGGCCGCCTATTCCTACCTCATCGACGAGGACCGCTGGGAGGAATGGTTCGCCCTTTTCTCTGACGACATCCTCTTCGAAACGACCGTTCCGTGCTTTGGAACTATTCGCTGCAAGGGGAAGGAGGCATTCCGTAAATTTGTTGACGTTCGTTTTCGCGGACCGGGCAGTGAAAAGAACAAGGTTATCAAGCGGCACACAATGGGCAATATTCACGTTGCCCGGCAGACCGCTGCGACCGCTGAAGTCCGCACCTATTTGCTGATTTCCCTTGCGATGCCCGATGGAGGCTTCAAGGTCTTTACAAGCGGGACCTACAACGCTAGCCTGGAAAAACGCAAAGGCCAATGGAAAATCCCCCGCTGGTACATTGAGGTTGATGCCTCGGCCCCGCCGTCCAAGGTGCCCGATTATCCTGGTATCGAATTTGTTCCACACAGGTGTTCCAAACCGGCCAAGTCAGCGGACAGGCCCACCTCGACACCGCAGGTGGAAACCATCAGCCAATTCAAATACCTTTACCGTTTCCAGAACTTTTACATCGGCGGACAACTTCCTGCCGATCGTGCCGGGGTGGGTCTACCTGGTAAGATTATACAGGCCACAGAAACCGCTGCTGGACGGGACATGGAAATTCCCCGAAGCAATGGAAGTCAAATAGGGCAGGAAATTCAACAGTCCAGAATTCTCTGAGATTTCTGGAAGAATACCTTTCGTGGTCCTACGGCCCGGTTACCCGCTTCCTTTGAGAAGCTCGGCACCGGAAAATGGTCTGCCGGACCCATGGCGCTGGGTTTTCACGTGGGCCAGAAATGGATTTATGGTGCAGTGGGCGCAGCACTGGTGGTCCTTTGCCGGCGACGACGACAGGAGGCGCGTGAGTCTGACTGACATCCAGTATGTAGTGCGCTACCGCGTGACACAGACGACCAACATCGGAGCCGCGCCAAACATTCGCGCAAACTGGACTGCAGATAGCGATAATCGATGGACCGTCCCTTGGCACTCAAAATTCCACACCCAGACCCACCATCAACTGATAATCGCTCTTCTTGGGTACTATACCCTCTTCTGTCGGGGTTGGGTTATGAGTGTAGTCCCAAAGAAAGCTTATGTCCAAATCAAGCCAACTTGTCAATTCATTCTCAAACGTCGTGATCATGTGGTGCTTGAAAGTCCCGGAGGCTTTGTCCAAAACAGTAATCCTGTAGTCAAAGACCAAGTCGTGACCATTGCTTATTTCATGCTCGATTCTGGTCTCGGCATTGAAAGAGAGGGATGAGTTTTGTCTATCTTCTCCTTCTTCCACCGTGGCGAATCGCGTTCTGACGGCCGCCGGTCCGACCCATGCATCCAACAAGGTACGGGGCGTATCAACAAAAGTTTTGCATACGGCGAGCCCCCATGTCGTCTGTCTGTCAATATTCTTGAACACATCCTTGTAGTATTCTGCAAATGGTGAAACGTAGAGAGAACGCGTCAGAAAAATATCAAACTTGCCATTCAACCGGTTGTTGTTCTCTGTCTCTTGGCCGTTGACCTTCAAGAAATTCCCCAAGTAATCGAACCTCAAACGCGTCTGGGTGGTCCTGCGCTGCAAATAGGCGATGGTGCCGTAATTCACCTGTGAAGTATTTCCACCTGTGAACTGCAAGTTCAAAGTTACCTTGCCGGACCAATACCTCCGTTCTTTCCCCTCCCCGATCGCTATAGAGACCACTTGATTTCGATGGAACCTGTACGTACTATCACCCTGGATCAGCCTGACTTCGTCGTCTTTCAGTCGGAGAATTCCTTTCAAGTCGAGCGTAGCGTCCCGCAGGCCAAAGAGACCCTTTCGATCTTTCGCCTTGGTCTCAATCCTCAACGTAACCACGTTGTAAGTGCGAATCTGTCTTACGTCCTCAAAATCAAACGTCAACAAATCCAGTTCATCGCTATCAAATTCAAGGGTGTTGCGGTAGAGGCTTTTGAACTCTCCTTTGAGCCATTCCCCGGACTTTAGCTGGATCCAGTCGTATCCCTCCGGTGTAGGAGCCAAATCTTCCCAGAGATTCTCTTTCTCTTCGGGCTTTCCCTGTAAAGGCTGGGCGTCCTGCTCTTCCTCGGTGCTTCTTCCAGCGGCTTCCTTGGCTTCCTCTTCGTCAATTCTTTTTGCTTTGTCACGAACTTGATTATCAGTAAGCCCAGAAGTGTCCTGAATCACAACAGCCTCGTCGTTCTTTGCCAGAATCTCTGGCCTTTCACCGGCACTTTCACCGGCAGATTTCGATGGTCCTTCAACCAAGAGCTGCCCCTTGGGGATCGTCTCAGCTTCCCAGGGGCCAGCAGAGACCTTGTGCTGTTGTGCCTTTGCTTCAGCTCTATCTGGAGTTATCCCAGGACCGAAGGCAATCATGATTATGAAAAGGACTACTAAGAAATATCGCATTCTGAAGTGCCAAGCCTGCATCACCCGGGGCAGTTTGGCATTTTGCTCCCTTCCAGGCCAGGGTGTGCCCGCTGACTTGACCCGGTACAAGCTGCGGTATCTTCTAAGGCTCTCCCGCCGCTCTTGAAGCACGCGGGATGTCTAAGGAGCAAGAAATCGGAATTGATCCCGGCAATCTGTTGTCGGCATTTCTGGGTTTGTAAAGCTCAAAGCAAGCCGGGTCTTCGGTGATTCCTGCCAACCACGATTCCCAATCCTGAGGCAGTTAGTTTTCGCCAGCCACATCCTTCAGGGCTTGATTGCATCGCCTGGTAAGTTTCTTGCTGTTGCTTTTCAGGCAGTCCATGAGCCGCCCCTTACCCATGGCCACGTCACTGCAAAGCGTTTCGAGATCATCGTCGCACTCGTTGGCGAGATAGGTCAGCGCGGTGAGGGCTCGCTCAAGCTGGACGGCTGCATCGTAGAGGGCATACTCACATTTTCCGGAAAGTTTGTCTGAACGGGCATACAGGCAGGCGAGGACCCGGCCTTCCCCGGGAGTTACGTCCTTGCAATAGGCTTCAAGCTCTGTCTTGCATCCCTCGGCCACGATTTCTGCAAGGGGCTGCTGTGCATTGGCTGGCACGACCAGAGTAAACATCAGGGTAAGAGCAAGTGCAAAGGTCCTTGAAAATTTCATTTCATTCTCCTTTCCAGGGTGGTAGGTTGACTTGAATTGATGAAATGAAAGCAATCTATCGTGATGTAGACTAGTGTCCCCTCCACTCGCTGTCAAGGGCAAAATATCCCTGGCCCCTGGATCTGACGGAGGAGACAAAACCCAGGGACAATGGTTCTACTTCTTCTTTTTCTCTCCATCTGCCAGGAGCAACGCAGCAGCAGCGGCTCCAGCCTCGGATATGTTGGTCGCAATAGGAGTGGGCGTAACTTGCGGCTGCTCCCGGGTCCCTGCTTGTTCGTGATCTTTGGCCTGTTCAGGCTCGGGCGGAGTCGGCGGTTGCTCTTGGGCCTCCGCCTTTTCTTGATCGCTGCCAGCCCCAGGTTCAGTCGGAGCCGGCGTCTGGCCCTGGGCCACCGCCTCTTCCTTACCTTTCAGTTCATCAGGGACTTGAACCATCACGGCACGGCTGGCGAAGGGGATGCCTGCCTTGGTCAGAGCTGCTTGAATTCTGTTGAAGGCCTCACGCTTGATCTGAAATTGCGTGCCGGGGAGGGCCCTGAATTTTACCCTGACGCTCATGACACCATCCTCTATACTCTTCACCCCCTGGGACTTGATGGGCTCCACCAGGTTGGGACCGTACTCTTCTTCCTCCATCATTTCCTTGTTGATCTTTTTGATGATTTTCTTGACCTTCTTCAGGTTTGTGTCGGCAGGTAGCCGCAAGCTGAATTTCATGAGCATGGGGCCCCGGCTCCAATTGGTGACAGACTTGATGTCCCCGTAAGGGATGACCTGGAGCTGGCCCTTGTAATGACGCAACGTCAGGGCACGCAATGATGTCTTCACGACTGATCCCTGCTCACTCCCGATGGTGACGTAGTCGCCCACGCGGAATACATCATCAATGAGAAAGAAAATGCCGGCCACCACGTCCTTGACCAGGGCCTGTGACCCGAGGCCGATTGCCAGGCCGAATATACCTGCGCTCGCGAGTAAAGGAGCGATTTTCACCCCCAGGGATGACAGGATGATCAACCCCACGGTGACGGTGAGGACGACCCCGATAAACTTTTTCAACAGGGGGAGTAATGTTTGGCTTCGAGTCTTGGTGGCGCCGGCGCCAGGTTCGTCCGATTGTTCCTCGGCAGCAGTTTTGTCTGCCACACCAAGTTTTCTTTCAATGGCCGACTTGGTATAGATCCAGACCAGATAACCCAGCATGCAAGAGATAAAGATGCTGAAGAATGCCTGGATGGCCCGCCCCTCAAAGGGCGTTTCAATGCCCCAGAGCCAGAGGATAAAACCGATTGAAAAAACAGCGAGCACGACCTGGATCACTTTCGAAGAAGCGGCCAGGTAGTTCTTGAGTCTTCTTTCCCTTTCGATACGTTCTTCATCTTCTTCCTGCTCATCTGCCCCGTTTTGGCCGTCAGAGGTTCGGCTCACGAAAGTAATGTGCAAGATATGAATAAACAGGCGGTGCAGAGCGACATAGGCAGGAATAATCAGGAAACTGACAATGACCTTTCCCCTTGCCGTTCCACCCGCCAGCAATTCCGTTTGGGAAATTGCCCAGAGAAAAAGAACGTAAAAGATAAAGATCATGTTGAGTATGGGTGCATTCTTGGCGTTGAAGAAAGACATACTTTCCAGGGAACCGAGTTCAGAGGGCACACCCCTGCGGATGATCCGCTTTCTGTTCTGCCAGGCCATGATAACAAGTGTGGACGCGATAATCATTCCGCCGACAGTCCGCAGGAAGAGAAATGCTTGTTCAGAGCCGCCAAAGTAGTAAAAGGTGTTGATCAGCTTGGGCAGGATGATCCATGCCAAGAGGAATGCCGAGCCCCAGCGAAGAAAGAAGGTGGAGGAGCTATCATCCAACCGTGTAAAGCGAACGGCGGGATGCTTTGGAGCAAATACAAGCACCATAAGCATGTTGACCACCCTGATCGCCACAATGATGAACAGCCCTGTCATGATCAGGGTTTGCGAAGGTCCGTGTTCATGAAAAACGATGAGAGCAGAAGTTACAAGGACAACCAGGAAAACCACAAGATAGGCGAGATCAAAGAGCCCCTTGACAAGTATGCGGGCTGTTTTGCCCATGCTGGTGGATTGATCCGGTTTGAGGAGTCGGCTGTACGAAGCCCTTGTCTTTCGGCGCACAAACCATTCGATCGATGCCCCTAGCAGGACAAAAAGGAATAGATAGAGTAAGAGGGAAGCTAGCCGGCTGACTCCTTGTCCCTCTGTGGCACGCTGGAAAACCCGGTTCAGATCCCCTGGCAGGGCCTTTGATCCGGAAATCATGAATCTGATCCTCGGGCCCAGCAACGCGATTTTGTCTGTCATGGAAGGCGTGGTATCAGTGATTTCTCCTCTTTCGAGGGCACGTCGATTCAGCTCTTTTTCCAGCAGGGTGATAACGAGCTGCCGTACCTGGCTGTCATTGAGATGAGCCACAAGATCATCAATGCTCTGCTGGCTCAGGGCCTCGGGGATCTCGACCTCTTCTGATGTCAGGGTCGAATTCTCCTTGGTTCCGGCCCATGAAAAAGCCATGATGGTCGAAATAGACCAAAGCAGTGACACCAAGATCACCATGAAACCTAGTTTTCGGCGTAGAAGGTCCATGCTGTGCCCTCCTTCGAAAGCTGGAGCCAGGATAGCCATGTCCTTGTAAAGGTCCAGAGGTTCCCGGGGCATACATTGCAGGATAGATATCATGGTCCTGGCTGACGACATGAGTGACAGGCAGCGCCTCGCTTGCCTCCTGATGCCCGGACAAGAGATGCCACGCCCTAACTAAAGAACAGCATGGCTAACATAGTGATATTGTAGCTCATTCTGCCCTCTTCTTTCCTTACGCCCCTAATATTTTAGGACACTATGGATACTCTTCCCGGCCGGATGGGTCAAGATATTCTTGCGGCGTACCGTGTACCAAATTTAGCACAAAAAGATTCTCAGGTAAACCGAACTATGTGTCATGGTGCTGAATCTACAGGAGCCCCTTCTGCCGGGAGACACAATATCCATTTCTCTGACACCGTTACTATCCAGCCGGTGGGATCAATTCCCCTTGACCCACCAGGGCCAGCTCTCTATACTTCCTGAGAAAAAAACAAGGCCCTGTCACCTTGCCGGACCATCCTCCGGTTCTCAGGTATCGGGTTGTATATGTTGGCGCAGAAGCACTTCCTATTGCAGCAGAACCGAATTTCACCTTTGGGTGTTGTTCTCGCAACTTGGCTGTGACGGGAGACATGCAATGTCCCTTGTTGTTGGAGGTAAGTATGTGAAATCTTCCTTGTTTCATGGGCATGTTGTTGGGATTGTGCCTCCTATTGCTCGCCGGGTGTGGATCGATTGGGCCTGGCACGATCACCCGAGACCGGTTTGAAAATGCTACTGCCGTAGCGGAATCCTGGAAACGGGTCATGCTTCTCAACATCCTCAAGATCCGCTATGGCGACGCACCGGTCTTTCTGGAAGTAAGCTCCATTATTAACCAGTATGCCCTCCTTGGTGAGATCAACGCAAGCGCCTCCTGGAACGCCCTCCTTCCCACCGATAGCCAGAGCCTGGGAGCCCGCGGAACCTATGCAGAGCGCCCTACGATCACCTATAACCCTATCATGGGCAAGCAATTTGCCTTGACCCTGATGAACCCCATTCCCCCTGTCTCCATCCTGTCACTCATCCAGGCGGGCTGGTCTGTTGAGTTTTTGTTTGCCATTGGTATCAAGACCGTTAACGGCATCAGCAACGGCTCCGGCTTACAAATGGTGATGAGGGAGCCTGACCCGGATTGGGTTCCACTCTTGAAAGCGTTCTCCGGGGTTCAGCGAGCCGGTGGCCTGGGACTCCGCATCGAGAAGAGAAAGGAAGGGGAGGTCGCCCTAATCTTCTTCCCGCGAGAGTTGAAGGGGAAACTTGCCCGTGAGGTGGCTGAGGTCAGACGGCTTCTGCGCCTTGACCCGAAAGCCAATGAATATCGACTGGTCTACGGCGCCCTGGCCAATGACGAGGGAGAGATTGCCATCCTCACACGCTCGATGCTGGAGATCATGGTCGAGCTTGCCACCCGGGTTGAGGTGCCGACTTCCCATATTCGGGAGAACCGAGCCAGCCCCGGGGTGTATGGGTTCAGGAAATCAACCAGGGAGGCCGAGAGCCGGGTACGAATCCGGAGTAGTTCGGAGAGACCGGATGACCCATTCGTCGCCGTCAAATATCGCGGGTATTGGTTCTACATTGATGATCGGGACTTTAACTCCAAGCGTACGTTCTCGTTCCTCATGTTCCTTTTCACCTTGGCTGAGACGGGTGCTCCGGAAAAGGTGCCGGTGATCACCATCCCGGCGGGCTGATCGTCTAAGAGGCCAGACCACTACAGAATTGCGATGGCCTCTATCTCAACCTTGGCTTCGTCCCACAGCCCTTTCACTTCAGCCAGGGTCATGGCCGGGAAGTGCCTTCCCATATGCTTCCTGTAAGCTGTGCCTATTTCCCTTGCCCTGTTTCGATATTCATCCTTGTCAACCACGAGTAAGTTGATCTTCGCGATATCTTCCGGCTTCCCTCCGGCCTCTTCCACCACCCGGACGACGCTTCCAAGGGCCCGGTCAAACTGCTCCACCAGGTCAGCGCTTACAAGGCGTCCCTCCTTGTCAGTACCGGTTTGTCCTGCCACAAAGAGGGTCTTGCCGCTACCCCATGCGCCGTGACTATATCCGACTGGTCTGGCCAAATCCGGTGGGTTGATAAGATCAATCGCCATTATTTACCTCCTAAAGTCTTCGCAGGGATGATGCTCAATATGCTTGGGGGTTCAGGGTTCAACGTTCGAGGTTCGAGGTTCTTGAGCCCCGGTTTTCAACTGGAAATGTGTGCCCGTGGAGATTGCTTCGTGCACTTGACGAACCCACGACCTGTATATAAGAACTCTGAGAGGTTTGCAAGGGGGAAAAGGGCATTTGGGATCAGATCCAAATAGCCCTTGATAATCTTAGCAGGGACAGGCTTGAAGGCGGTAAGGCTTGATATTCTGCCATGAGTTTGGCAGAATCTGGCAAAGCAAACTTTGTACCCGACGACAGGATTTTGGTGGCCCGGGAAGGAGGAGAGTCCCATGGATCACGAGGCAATACTACTGGAGCAAAGGGGCCATATCGGGATCATCACCCTGAACCGCCCTGACAAAATGAATACCTTTACCAGTGAAATGGCCAGAGAACTCGTCCGGTCCCTTGCCACCCTGGATGATGACCAAGAATGCCGCGTCATTGTGATCCGAGGCGCTGGCAGGGCCTTCAGCACAGGGATAGACATATCCGAATTCTTCGGCAAGACGCACAGGGAATACGAGGAGTGGGTGGGACAGATGGAAGAGATGATCCCGATGATTGCGCGAATGAAAAAACCGGTCATTGCTTCAGCCCATGGTTATGCCGTGGCTAACGGCGCCGGCCTTCTCCTTGCCTGCGACTTGGCCGTGGTGGCCGAGGGGACCAAGATCGGGACTACGGCAGTCAATGTCGGTCTCTTCTGCATGGGCCCTGCCGTCCCCCTTTCCCGCCACCTTGGTAAGAAGAGGTGCCTGGAGATGCTGCTTACCGGCGATCTCATCGATGCCCGTGTTGCCGAGCAGTGGGGCCTGGTCAACAGGGTGGTACCCCTGGATAAACTGGAAGAAGCTACCATGGACTTGGCGGAAAAGCTGGCAGGGAAAAGTCCCATTGCACTCCAGATGGGCAAACAGGCATTCTACGGTATGCTGGATCTCGAACTGGGCAAGGCCTTGGAATACAGCAACCAAATGTTCGCCACCCTGTGCATCACGGAAGATGCCGGTGAGGGTGTCAGAGCCTTCCTCGAGAAACGAAAACCCCGTTGGAGGGGGCGTTAGTCACCTTGCCAAAGAGCCAAGGGGAGCGTCAATGAAATGACAACTTCATGGTTTTATGGCATGGATGCCTCCCCGACATGATCCTTGGCGGGTAAGATCAAGCCCCTTGCATCCACCTTAGAATCCGCTCCCCTGCTGTTCAGAGCGGCTAACTCCAGCCAGCGAGTTCCCATCACAACACCATACGGCTCAATTTGGCTTGATATGCAAGGAGAGATTGCCTATACTCCGTTCACAAAAAAGCGACTTCTTATCATATCACCCATCTCATTTTTGCGTGTTCATTTCTCATGAGCAAACGTGCCGTTGCCATCATCATTGCGGGTTTCTTCACCGTATTCGTAGCCTTTTCCATAAGGTACTGCTATGGGTTTCTCCTGCCTCAGATGCTTTCCACCCTTTCCATCTCAAAGACCGAGGCAGGCGTCATTTTTTCATCCTATTTCATTACCTATACCATATTGTCACCCGTGCTGGGCCTGCTTGTCGACCGAACCAACGCAAGGAACCTTCTCACAGTCTTTGTAGCCCTTCTGGGCCTTGGTGCCTATCTCATGTCATTTTCTTCATCAGTTGTTCAGGCCAGCTTTTTCTTCGCCCTGGCAGGGATCGGGCACTCCGCGTGCTGGGTCCCGGTAGCGACCGTCGTTGTGCGATGGATCAGTGAAAAACGAAGGGGTATCGTGCTTTCGATCGTTGATCTTGGCAGTGCCGCCGGTATTGGAGTGTGGAGTATCCTGATCCCTTTGATTACGCGGTCTTACACCTGGAGAACGGTTTGGGTGATCCTGGGTGTCATAACCTTTCTGGCGGCGGGGATGAATTTCTTCGTAGTGAAGGACCATCCGCCCGTAGAGATCGATCCGGAAGTATCCGGAAGAACGCCGGAGATCCGGATATCGATCAGGAAGGCGTATGTGGCGATTTTTCGGGATACAAAATTCTATCTCATCGGTCTTTCCTACCTGTTCATCAGCTTTTCCATCCTCATCCCTTTTACATTCCTCACCGCATACGGGACCCAGGAGTTGAAGGTATCCTATTCATCCGCTGCCGCTCTCGTTGGTGTGATCGGGGTCTCTGGGGCCGCCGGTAAGCTGATCCTGGGCCATGTCTCGGACATCGTAGGAAGACTCAGAGTGATGATGCTTTGCGGGGTTCTCACGGCTTTCGGGTGTCTCGGGCTTGCATACGGTCATGAGTTTTTGATGCTGATTTTCTTTTCGGTTGTATTTGGAGTCGGCTATGGGAGTATCTGGCCTCTCTATGCTGCCTCTGCGCGAGACATGTTCTCCAAGGATTATTCAGGGAGTGTTATCGGCCTCTGGACGGTGTATCATGGTTTAGGCTCAGTGCTTTCCCCGGTAATTGCCGGACGGACGATTGACGCAACAGGCACCTATTTCTGGGCATTTGTCCTGGCTGTGATAGCCTCCATCCTGTCATTGCTGCTGCTTTGGCCCGTGGCTGGGACTGGTCCTGGGAATCCAAAGGGGGCGTCCATGAAACAAGATTCCTGAGAATCAAGTCTAGTGGTTGTTTCATGGATGTTTCCATTGACCATAGTATTCCTGGAGACATTTGTTGGTAAAGGGTCCCTTTTTCTTGGCCCTGAGGCCCCGTACGATGGCCTCTGCCGCAGACAGGGTCGTGATAAAAGGCACGCGGGACTTGATGGCCGCCCAGCCTATGGCATATTCATCCTCCCTCGACCGCTCCCCCAGGGGGGTGTTGATTATGATGTTGATCTTCCCGTTCTTGATCTCGTCCACAACATTGGGTCTTCCTTCCCTGACCTTCAGGACGCTCCTTACCCCTATGCCCAGCTTGTTCATGTATTCTGATGTGCCCCTGGTAGCGGTCAGTTGGTACCCGAGCTTCCTCAGTCCTTCTGCTATCGGTACCGCCCGGGCCTTGTCGTTGTCATTGACGCTTATGAACACGGTCCCCTTTTCGGGGATCGTGGTTCCAGTTGCCTGAAATGCCTTGAGCACGGCCTCCCCAAAGGTGGGTGCGATTCCCATGACCTCTCCGGTGGACCTCATTTCAGGCCGCAGGAAGATGTCCGTATTGTGAAAACGTTCAAAGGGGAAGACGGACTCTTTGACCGCAACGTAGGGCAGTTGGTTAGGGAGATTCACGTTTAGCTGGCCCAGGGTCTTGCCGGCCATTACCTGAACCGCCAGCTTGGCCATGGGAATCCCGGTGGCCTTACTGACAAAGGGGACCGTGCGGGATGCCCTGGGGTTCACCTCCAGGACAAAGAGGGTGTCAAACATGATCGCGAACTGTATGTTTATGAGCCCCTTTACGTTCAAGGCCTTGGCAAGGGCGGAAGTGTATTCCCTTATATCCTCGTATTGATCGCGGCTGAGGAGGAAAGGGGGCAATACCGCCATGCTGTCCCCGGAATGTACCCCGGCCTCTTCGATATGCTGGATGAGCCCGCAGATTTGCGTTTGCTTCCCGTCCGACATGGCATCAACGTCAAATTCAAAGGCATCTTCGAGAAACCGGTCCAAGAGGACGGGGTGTTTCTCTGATGCCATGACGGCATTCTCCATGTATTGCCTGAGGGAATCAGCATCGTACACTATTTCCATGGCTCGTCCACCCAGTACGTATGAAGGCCTTACCATGAGGGGGAAACCGATTTTTTCTCCAACCTGGATGGCCTCCTCGGGGTCGGTGACCGTTCCGTACTGGGGGTGAGGGATGTCAAGGGAGTCCAGGAGCGCGCCAAAGCGATCACGGTCTTCTGCCAGGTCTATGGAATCAGGGGAGGTGCCCCAGATCGGCACACCGGCCTTTTCCAGGTCCAGGGCCAGCTTCAAGGGAGTCTGGCCCCCGAACTGGACAATGACCCCGTCGGGTTTTTCCAGTTCAATTACGTTCAATACGTCCTCGTAGGTGAGGGGTTCGAAATAGAGCTTATCTGCCACATCGTAGTCCGTGCTCACGGTTTCGGGGTTGCAGTTGATCATAATCGCTTCAATGTCCAGTTCTTTCAAGGCAAGTATACCGTGGACACAACAATAATCGAATTCAATCCCCTGGCCTATCCGGTTCGGCCCTCCGCCGAGGATTATGACCTTCTTCCTGGCGGACGGCTTTGACTCATTTTCAGGGTCATAGGTCGAATAGTAGTAAGGAGTGTATGAATCGAATTCAGCAGCACAGGTATCCACTATCTTATAAGATGGCATAATGCCATGGGATTTCCTTATCCTGCGCACCTCGGTCTCACTTTTTCCGGTCAAGAGGGCAATATGCTTGTCTGAAAACCCGTATTTCTTGGCCATTCGAAGCTTGTTCCCGGAGATGGTATGTCGGTTTTGAAATTCTTCTTTCAGTCCCTTCTCGAACTCATAAAGCTGGTACAGGTTCTCCAGGAACCAGATATCAACCTGGGAGATGGTAGCTATCTCCAAAGGGGACATGCCAATTTCCATGGCCTTCCAAATCTTCAGGATCCTATCCGGGGTCCCGTGCCGGAGCTCGTCTACCAGTTCCTGGCGGGTCAGCCTGCCTATTCCTTCAGAGTCATTGGCGTGAAAGCCCGACCAGCCGTTTTCAAGGGAACGGAGGGTCTTGTTCAATGCCTCTTTGAATGTTCTCCCGATCCCCATTGCCTCGCCTAGTGACTTCATGTGAGAGGTGAGCTGCCTGTTCTCATTAGGAAATTTTTCAAAATCCCACCTGGGGATCTTAACCACCACATAGTCAATGGCGGGTTCGAAACATGCAGGTGTTTTACGGGTGATATCATTCGGGATCTCGTGGAGGTGGTATCCAACCGAGAGCTTGGCGGCGATTTTTGCGATGGGAAACCCGGTCGCTTTTGAGGCCAGGGCCGAACTGCGGGAAGCACGGGGGTTCATTTCAATGACCACCATTTCCCCTGAGGCAGGATTGAGGGCGAACTGGATGTTGGCTCCTCCTGTTTCAACCCCAATTTTTGTCACGATCCTTCTGGCGGCATCACGCATTGCCTGGAGTTCAACATCCGTAAGGGTCTGGGCCGGAGCCACGGTGATGCTGTCGCCGGTGTGGATTCCCATGGGATCAAGATTTTCAATGGAGCAGACAATAACAAAATTGTCGGCGCTATCACGCATCACTTCGAGTTCGTATTCCTTCCAGCCCAGTACGGATTGCTCCAACAAGACTTCGTGAACCGGGCTTGTGTTCAGGCCCAACTGGACGGCCGGGGCAAATTCTTCCCGGTTGTAGATCACGCTCCCCCCTATGCCCCCAAGGGTATAGGAGGGGCGGATAATCAAGGGAAATCCCACCTGTTCGCACAGGACTTCTGCCTTTCGGAGCGTCTTCACACATCCGCCCGCGGGGACATTCAGGCCTATCTCCTGCATGGCCCTGCGGAAGAGTTCACGGTCTTCCGCCATCTTGATGGTTTCAAGCCTTGCACCGATCAACTCGACCCCGTACTCTTCCAGTATCCCGCTCTCTGCCAGGTCCACGGCAATGTTGAGACTGGTCTGGCCTCCCAGGGTAGGCAACAGGGCATCGGGTCGTTCGTTTTCGATGATCCTGGCAACTGTTTCAGGGTAAAGAGGCTCGATATATGTCCTGTCGGAGAATTCCGGGTCTGTCATGATGGTTGCCGGGTTGCTGTTGACGAGAATCACTATGAAGCCCTCTTCCTTGAGGGCCTTACAGGCCTGGGTGCCCGAGTAGTCGAACTCACAGGCCTGTCCGATGACTATTGGGCCGGAGCCGATGACCAGGATCCTTTTTATGTCTTTTCGTTTAGGCATTGAACTCCACCATCTGCTTCACAAAAAGTTCGAAAAGGTAGCCACTGTCATGGGGACCTGGGGCTGCCTCAGGATGGTATTGAACAGAAAAGGCCGGCAGGGATCTGTGCATGATGCCTTCAAGGGTGCCGTCGTTCAGGTTGATATGGGTAATCTCCACATCAGTATCTTGAAGGCTGTCCTTGTCCAAGATAAACCCGTGATTCTGAGAAGTTATCTCAACGACCCCGGTTGACAGGTTCATGACCGGGTGATTGGCCCCGTGGTGCCCGAATTTCAGCTTGGCGGTGCTACCGCCCAGGGCAAGGCCAAGTATCTGATGGCCCAAGCAAATGCCGAAGATGGGTTTCTTCCCCAGGAGCTTCTTGGTACTGGCTATGGCATATTCGACCGGTTCTGGGTCTCCGGGGCCGTTGGAAAGAAGTATCCCGTCCGGGTCAAAGGCGAGTATTTCCTCCGCAGGTGTGCGGGCCGGAAAGATCTTGAGATCACACCCGTGCCGGTACAGGGACCTGAGAATGGAGAATTTCACCCCAAAATCATATACTGCAACCTTCAATCGCAATCTATCATCCCTGTCCTCCCTATCCTCCAGGGGCCAGGTATATTCTGATTGCGTGGCAACCTCTCTTACAAGGTCTCTTCCCACCAATTTTCTGCCTCCCAGCAGCTTTTCCAGGAGCCTTTCCCCAGGTTCATCCGAAGTGGTAATCATGCCCATTTGAGCGCCATGGTCTCTCAGGTGCCTGGTGAGCGCCCGGGTGTCTATTTCGCTTATACCCACCACGCCGTGACACTTGAGGTACTCGTCGAGGGATTCATTGGCCTGCCAGTGGCTTACTACGGGGCTGTATTCCCTTATGATCAGTCCCGCGGCATAGGGACGTGGGGATTCAAAGCCCTTGGGGTTGATGCCGTAATTCCCGATCTGTGGATAGGTCATGGTGACCAACTGGAAATGATAGGACGGATCCGTCAAGATTTCCTGGTAACCTGCCATGGCCGTGTTAAAGACCACTTCGCCGACAGCGGTCCCCATGGCGCCCAGGGACTGGCCTTCGAAACACAAGCCATCTGCCAATATCAACCTTGCATCCATTCTCAGTCTCTCTTGAACTTGCTATAGTCAGGTCTCCTGTACGGACTCTCTCCACCGCCATCTATGGCAAGCAATGCCTCCACCTTCAGGGGCAGACCGAAAAGCTGAATAAAGCCATGGGCATCCTTCTGGTTGTACACATCATCGGCTCCAAAGGAGGCATAGTCTTCTCGATAGAGGCTGGTCGGGCTCTTGCGGCCTGCCACGATGGTATTCCCCTTGAATAGTTTCAGCCTGACGGTGCCGGAAACATTCCGCTGGGTAGCCCGGACAAACGCATCAAGGGCTTCCCTCAGTTGGGTGAACCACATGCCGTTGTAGACAAGTTCCGCATACTTGACGGAGACGAAATCCTTGTAGTGCATGGTGTATTTGTCCAGGCATATGCTTTCCAGGGCCTGGTGGGCCCGGAAGAGGACGGTCCCGGCCGGGGTCTCATATACTCCTCGACTCTTCATCCCCACCAGCCTGTTTTCCACCATATCCACACGGCCAATACCATGACGCCCGGCAATGGTGTTGAGCCTGTCAAACAACTCCACGGCATCCAGCTCCTCCCGGTTCAGGCTGACGGGGTTCCCCTGCTCAAAACCAATTTCAATGTATTCAGGATCATCAGGGGCCTCTTCTGGACTTTTTGTCATCTGGTACATATCCTTTTCAGGCTCGTTCCAGGGGTTTTCCAGGGGGCCACCCTCATGGGAGAGGTGGAAGATGTTGCGATCCCTGCTGTAGATGTCCTTCTCGGTCTGGGCCAGTGGAATATTGTGTTGAGCAGCGTAACGGATGG
The DNA here is from genome assembly GCA_019308525.1 of Deltaproteobacteria bacterium. The sequence goes on along the minus strand of JAFDIC010000004.1, from coordinate 21,281 downwards.
CGTCCTCGCGGCTGCGGATCCCCCACTCGCGCCACGGGGCAATGATTTTGAGCTTGGGGTTGAGCGCCATTACGGTGAGTTCGAAGCGTACCTGGTCATTGCCTTTTCCGGTGCAGCCGTGGGCAACCGCATCGGCCTGCTCTGATTCCGCGACTTCCACCAACCTTTTCGCAATGAGCGGGCGAGCCATGGAAGTGCCGAGGAGATAATCCCGCTCATACACTGCTCCGGCCTGCATTGTAGGGAACACGTAGTCCCTGAGAAACTCTTCCCGGAGGTCTTGAATAACAAGCTTGCTCGCGCCAGACGCGAGAGCCTTGTCCTCAAGGCCGTTCAGCTCCTCTTCCTGCCCCACGTTCGCGGTGAAACAGATTACCTCGCAGCCCCTGTAATTGTTCCTCAACCAGGGAACGATGACTGAGGTGTCCAGGCCTCCACTGTAAGCTAATACCACTTTCCTAATCCTGTCCATATGATTGCCTCCCGATCTTTTTCGAAAAAGAAAACCCCGGCAGGTGCCGGGGTTTTCTTTTGTCTTGGGATATCTTTACAGTTACATCAGGTCCAACGCAGAAAACCACCGGCCCCTAGGGGGTATCGGCGGTTACGGCGTCTGTCCTCGGCTGAATATGAGATCATTAAGGTATCCTTTTCAATTCATTTTCCCTTGTATGGCAAAACTCCGATTCTTTGTCAATAGTTTTTCTTCGTCCCAGGCGGTATTCAGGCCTCTTGCCTGGCAGGGTTTGAACGGACAGAATAGGATGTGCCACCACCGTGGACGGGTAACTTTCCAAGGGGAAGGCCACACATGAATTCAGGGGTAGTAGCCCGGAGGACGAAGGTTTTCTGCGGCTTGTATGTGCTGGCAGTCTCGTCCATAATCCTTTTTTCAATCAGGGCGCAAGGGTATCCATCGGGATCATGTTCAAGCCCATGATCCTGGACCTCGGCTGGGACCGAAGTTCCATATCCCTGGCTGTTTTCCTCAATTTTGTGGTTTTCGCCCTGGCAGTGAGCTTTGTGGAGAAATCGTACGACCGCTACGGCCCGAAGTGGGTGATCATCCCTTCCACTCTCCTCTTGTCCTTTGGGTACATGGGCATTTCCGTTATCCACGACCTGCGGGAGTTTATCATGCTTTGCGGGATCTTCGCAGCACTAGGTGTCGGTGGAACGGCAGTCCCCATATTTTCGGCTATCGCGGACAAGCGGTTTCCCTGATTTCTGCTGTCATGGCGGCGATTGCCGTGTTTTTCACACCGGGCATCAGGGATTAACGCCATGATCCCTGCGGCTAGTCAGCCGATTTCCGCCTCCCCTTAACGAAAAGCCCCGCCGATAGTAGGCTGGGATCTCCCAAAGAGATGATTCGATGTTTCAGTAGAGGCCTGATCTTTCGGGTGAAAGAGCCTCCACCCCTTCGTTGATGGGGTGCTTGGGGGACAAATTGTCCTTGACTTCAACTATGACCTCTTTATAATCTTGGCGGATTGTCAGACAAACTGACTTAAATTCTAACGATCTGGTTTGGCCGGTGTTGCCAGGCCAGACTTAACTCCCTGAAAAAGAAAAAGGAAAATCTGATTCAACATCTGCCTCCCCATGATACCCCAGGATATAACACTTGAAAAAAGGGGATTCAATGGCTAAGCCCACAAGATTGACACAGGAGATGATCGCTGAATATGTGGCCAATGGGCTGTGGAGTGAGGACAGTATTGATCAAATCCTGAGGAGGAATGCGCAAGAATATCCAGACAGGGAGGCCATTGTCGATTCCAAGAGGAGGCTCACCTGGTCTGAACTGGATCACGTGGTAGATAGGGTAGCCCTGGGTCTCATCGGGCGAGATATCGAACGGGACCAGGCCCTAATCGCACAGATACCCAGCTCCACCACATCCATTATTCTGCTCCTGGCCTGTCACCGGGCAGGAATCCTTTGCTGCCTTGCACCGCTTACATTCCGACAAAAGGAGATGGCCCACCTGTTTAAGACCCTGGAGGCTGCTGCCGTATTGGTTCCCGGGCGTTACAGGAACCTGGATTTTCTGGATATGGCAAAGAACGCGGCCTCCGGTCCTGGCCATTTGCGCCATTTTCTTGTGACCGGGGAGGAGGCCCCCCTGGGAGGCGTACCTTTCAGGGCCTTGGAAGCTGCGACCATCGAGGGGCAGGCCGGGGAGGCAAATTTTGAGAAACGGGCCTTCAGCCCTTTCGAAGTTTCAAGCATAGTCTTGAGCAGCGGGACAACGGGGATGCCCAAGTGTATTGAGCACACTGGCGCCTCTTCGCTGGCCGGCGGACGGGGAGTAGTCTTGAGGGCAAAGTTGACCCGTGAAGATGCCGTGGGGAACATTGCGCCTTTGTCCGGAGGGCCCGGACTCCAGAACTGGTGGGCCTGTTTCCAGATCGGGGCGAAGATGTGCCTTCTTGAGCGGTTTACACCTCAGGCTGCGCTGGACCTGATCCAGAGAGAAAGGGTCACCTACCTTTCGGCGATACCTACCCAGCTCGTCAGGATTCTCAAAGAATGCGACCTCAGCAAGTATGACCTGAGCTCCCTCAGGATCGTGAGGACCGGGGCAGCAGCCCTTGATGCCTCTCTGGGCGCGGAGGTAGAGGAGAAGCTCGGTTGCAAGGTGCTTGTTGCCGGGGGCTCGCAGGAAACCTATAGCTTTGCCCAATCCGGCGTAAATGATACCTTTGAGAAACGTCTCAAGACGCTGGGAAGACCGTTCCCCGGGAATGAAATAAAGATAGGGGATGAAAAGGGTAATCCCTTGCCTCCCGGTGAGATTGGCGAGTTATATGTCAGGGGGGCGTCAGCCAGTTCAGGCTACTACAGGGACAGGGATGCCACCCTGGCGGCCTGGGGGGCACTTGGCAGAGCGGGATGGTATAACACGGGGGACCTTGCAAAGATTGACGAGGGCGGGTATCTCATCCTCGTAGGCCGCAAAAAAGAGATCATCCTCCGCGGAGGGCAGAATATCTATCCCAGGGAGATCGAGGAGCTTCTCCTCTCCCACCCCAAGGTCGCCCAGGTGGTAGTAATAGGTATCCCTGATAGTGTCATGGGTGAAAGGGCATGCGCCTGTGTCATCCTCCCAAAAGGAGAGAAAATGGAACTGGAGGAGATGGCGAACTTTCTGAGAGATAGGGGGCTGGCTGTCCACAAGCTCCCGGAGCGACTGGAGATATTCGAGAAGTTTCCCCAGTTGGCGGAGGGTCAGAAGGTAGATAAGATATCATTGAAAAGGCAGGTCCTCGAAAGGTTGAAAGGGTGAGGAGAACAAGGTTCGAGGGTTCAAAGTTCAGGGTTCAAAGTTCAAGGTTCAAGGTTCAGGGTTCAAAGTTCGAGGTTCAAAGTTCAAGGTTCAAAGTTCAAAGTTCAAGGGACAAGATTCAAGGGAAATGAACTATAGGCGGCTGACGTGACAATGTAGTCCTCAGCCAGCGAGGAATAACAGGAAAGCTTGAGGATATTTTCGGCTCGAGTGCGATGGTTTGAGCAGGAGGGTATGATGGAAGAAACAAGACCCAAGAAAACCCAAATGGAGACGGATGTCCTTGTCCTTGGCGCAGGGGCTGCCGGTTGCCTGGCAGCATACGGGGCCAGGGAACAGGGGGCAGGGGTGATAATAGTGGACAAGGGCTCACTTGTCAGTTGTGGGTGCACAGGTGCAGGACAGGATCATTTCGGGGCCCACCTGAACACGGGCCCTGACTGGGATTCTGACGAGGCGGCAACGGGTTACTACAGCAGGCCGGGCTGGGGAGTTGGGCCGTCACTGGTGGAGAAGACCTTCTCCAGGGTGGTGGGGAAGATGGTCAAGATGATGGAGGAATGGGGTGTAGAGTTCTACAGGAACCCCGATGGGACCTATTGGAGGTGCCAGGCCTTGGGCCAGCCAGGGCCCTGGTGGCTCATGATGAAGAACGGAAGATACCTCAAGAGGATAATGGCAAAAAGGGTGAGAGAGTCGGGCGCCGAGGTGGTGGAACAGGTGATGATAACCAAGTTGTTCCGACAGGGCAACAGGATCACGGGCGCCATGGGATTCAACAGGCGAAATGGAGACATACACGTATTCAAGGCAAAGGCAGTGGTCATGGCAATGGGAGCACATCAATCCCGTTTCACCACCAATTCCACGAGGAATCCCTTCAACATATGGCAGAACCCTGCAAATACCGGTACCCAGATAGTGGTCGCCTATGAGGCGGGGGCAAAGGTGAAAAACCTGGAATGGTGCACGGGGACAACCTTGCCCAAGGGCTTTGGCGCGCCTGCCATGTGCGCTTTCGGGGGCATGGGATCGACCATGCGTAATGCACTGGGCGAAAGGTTCATGGAAAAGTACCATGAACTGGGGGACAAGGCGCCCAGGGCCTTTCACATCAAGGCAGAGGAACAGGAAATTGCCGAGGGGAGGATACCCCTTTTCGTCGATTCCACGCATTTACCCGAGGAGGACTTGAAGCACCTGCGAAATAACCTTCTTACGGTAGATAAGCACACGTTCGGAGATTACCTTGAGCAAAGGGGGATAGACATCAGCAAGCAACCCCTGGAGGTAGAGACAGGGGAGATGTCAGGTGGGGGCAACCTGCACGTGAACGAAAACTGTGAGTCCGTGAACATAAAAGGGTTGTTCGGATTGCCATTCTCGGGGATGCTTTCCACGGCCCTTTGCGGGGGATACGTGACCGGAACCGAGGCTGCAAGGAGCATAAGGGGCGGAAAGGGGCCCGGTGAAATAGGCCAGCAACATGTGGCCAAGGAGATAGAAAGAATCGTGGCCCCCCTGAAAAGGAACGAGGGATATGAGCCGAGGGAGTTCGAAGACCTGATACGCCAGATCATGGAGCACTACATGGGCCACAAGAGGAGCTTGACGGGCCTCAATATCGCCCTGGACAAGTTTAGACTCCTGGAAGAGGCCAAGGAGGAGATAAGGGCCGGTAACTACCACGAATTGACGAGGGCACATGAAGCGATCCATCTCCTCAGGTATTGTCAGCTAATGGTTCGTTCGGTAATTGAGAGGAAGGGAATGAGGGGTTTCTATGTGCTCGTGGACTATCCTCCAAAGCTGGATACCGAGCTGCGGGACAAGTACGTGGTCTTGTCCCAGGTCGACGGCGAACAGAGAGTCACCTTTGAACCCATGGAAAAGGAGCAGAAGAATGCCGCCTAGATTCAGCAAGGAGCACACACGTCCAACGAGTTTCTTTGCCGGCGCGCCAAAGGATCAGCCCAGGACATCGCCCTGCGAGGCAAGCTGCCCCGCCGGTCATGATATTCAGAGGACGATCTTGATGATCCAGGACAGTCGGTTCGAAGAGGCCCTGGAAAACGTACATGCAAAGCACCCTTTTCCCGGAGTCTGTGGGCGGGCCTGCTTCCATCCCTGCGAGACACCATGTAACAGACAATTCTATGACCAGGCCGTCTCCATAAGGGCACTGGAAAGGGCCGCCTACGACCTTGCCGACAGGACCAAAGTGAGGCGACCCATTGCCAGGGCAAAGACAGGGAAAAAGATCGCAATAGTAGGATCCGGCCCTGCGGGGCTGACCTGCGCCTATTTCTCTGCCCTTTTTGGCCATCATGTTACGGTGTTCGAGGCACTGCCTGTAATAGGGGGGATGCCAAGGGTGGGAATCCCGGATCACCGCCTCCCCAAGAAGGTCGTTGATGAGGAAGTGGACTGGATCCTGGATCTTGGCGTGGAGGTGAAGACCAACATGCAGGTTGGAAAGGACATTGCCTTCAAGGAAGTAAAGGATACCCACGACGCATGCCTCATAGCCACGGGTGCGTGGAAAGAGAGGCGACTGGATGTGCCTGGCAGTGAACTTGCTATGGACGCCCTGGCCGTGCTCACCAGGATAATAGGAGGTGAAAGGCCCGATCTCGGCAAGAAAATCCTGGTGGTGGGAGGCGGGGGAGTCGCCTTCGACGTGGCCTCCACACTCAGGCGCCTTGGTGAGCCCGAGGTCCACATTGCCTGTCTGGAGCCAGGGGACAAAATGGTCGCCCCCGAGGAGGATGTGATCCAGGCAATGGAGGAAGGAGTGATCATCCATAATTCCAAGACATTTACCAGGATCGTGAGCGACAATGGCAGGGTCAAGGGGATTGAGTGCATGGACGTAAAGTCCTTCCGGTTTGATGCGGAGGGCAGGCTCCAGGTGGAAGTAATAGGGGGGAGCGAGCATGTCATCCCCGCAGATACCGTTATCACCGCCATTGGAGAAACGCCGCACTTTGATTTTCTCGAGGACATGGAAGGGTTTCGTTTTTCCCGGCATGGAACCCTCGATGTTGACGAAAAGACCTTGGCCACCCCGCTGGAAGGTGTCTTTGCAGCGGGTGACGCGGTGACCGGACCCGGTTCCATTGCACAAGCAATCGGGCAGGGTCGTTTGGCCGCCGTTTCCGTGGACTGTTACCTGCGCGGCAGGGCTGTCGATGAAATTTGTTGTATTTACATAGATGCCCAGGGATGTGTACAGACGGAGTTCAAAGATTCTTTTGCAAAAGAGGCGAAACCACAGCACATAGTGGGCTTCGATGAGATATTAAATCCCGATTATTACGAAAAGCAGAATCGTGTACCCATGACCCGACTACACCCCCCGGAATCTCTGAGGGGATTCAAGGAGGTGAATAGGGGATATACTCCTGAAGAGGCCGTCAGGGAGGCGAGCCGGTGTTTTCACTGCGGCCACTGCGCGGAGTGTGGGACCTGTGCCGAGATTTGTCCCATGGACATCATTGCCATGGGGGAGAAGGGCCCATACGTGGCCTACCCGAAGGAGTGCTGGCACTGCGGTGGATGCCGGATCAATTGTCCCTGCGGCTGCATATACTACGAATTCCCGCTCTCGATGTTAATATAGCCCCGCAGAAAAGGGATAGGGCTTCCCCAATGACAATCCTTCACGAGGCAGGAATCAGGTGGTGGAAAGCTTTCATCTACTCTGTCGTTACAACGGCTCTCCTGTATATTGGGATGGTGAACCTGTTGAAGGTGGATCTCTGGACAGGCGCCATTCCCGAAATCATCCCGGGATTTCTGGGTGGCTCCCTTGTGCCGCCCATATGACTACAAGCAGCGGTTGAAAGGATGGAAAGGATTCTGAAGGCAAAGGGGGCCATTTGACGAGGAGGCAAAGCCATGGCTCGTATCTTTAACGTGGTCTGCCCGGATTGCAAGCGAAAGTTCCAATGTCACTACGAGGACCTGAGGCACAGGGACATCAGGCTCATCTGTCCCTTTTGCCACGCTACGTTCGACCAGGAAGAGAGCCCGCTCATCGAGGAATAGGGAAATTCTTTCTGGCAGGACAGGGAGTTGAACTGTTTGAACCCCGCGAAGGCACTGAGCAGGCAAGGAAGAGTAACAACCAGTGGCATGTTTTACCCCGCCCGCAGAAAACCACGGCTTTAGCCGTGGATGAATGCGGTTAAGGGCGGGATGTCGTACCACTAAGTCCCGCCGATTGCGAAGCAATTCGGCGAAACTAAGTGGTACCACGGGCTTGCCCGTGGGGCTCCACATGCCCGCGGTCATGTGCGGGTATTTGGCCATGGGCGCCGACAGGATAGTCTTTGCATCGGACTACCCATTTGAGAGGAGCGAGTATGCGGCAGAATATTTGAGGGCAACATACGGAGGCTCCTGAGGCTGCCGATTTAGGCGGCGGTTCTGATCGGCCTGTCTGTTGTCGTTCAGGTCCTGGGAATGAGGAAAAGAGACCGCATTGCTGAAACAGAGCTAACAGAACCAATCGATTTAAGAGGAGTGGAGGAATGAAACTGGAACAAGAGACAATCAGAGTGGACACCCTGATAGTAGGCGGAGGTTTGGCCGGATGCATGGCCGCTATCAGGGCCGGCGAAGTGGCCGGTAGTGCCGGAGTCTTGCTGGTAGAAAAGGCAAACGTACAGCGTAGTGGAAATGCGGCTACCGGGGTTGACCATACGTGGTCCTACATGCCTGAGTATCACGAACCCATGGGTTTTACCATTGAGCAACTCGTAGAGGACCATGTAAAGGCCATGGGGCACCTCCAGGACAGGGACATTATCTTCACCATTGCCTCTACCATAAAAGACCGACTCAAGGACATGGACAGGTGGGGCTTTCCGGTCAGGAAGAACGGAGAGTGGAATTACGTGAAAAAGATACACCGGGTGCCCACCTTTCTCCACTGGTCAGGCAGGGATCAGAAAGTCCTCTTTGCAAGGCAGTTGGCCGAGAGAAATATCCGGGTCGTAAATCGCCTGGTGATAGCCGACCTCATCAGGATGGATGATCGTGTCGTGGGGGCCATAGGAGTGGGTGTAAGGGAACCCAAGCTTTATGTGATTCTGGCGAAGAGCACCGTCATTGCGACGGGCCCCGTAGCACGGCTTTTCCCGGGGACGACTTCCTGGGAGTTCAACAGGGCGACCAATCCCCAATGCACGGGGGATGGCGTGGCCATGGCCTACCGTGCAGGTGCGGAGCTGAGCGGACTTGAGTTCCTCTACCTCCATACCGGTCCCAAGAATTTCAACAAGAAGGGAAGGGGTACCTGGATCGGTATCACGGAAGATGCTGGAGGCAAGCCCATCGGCAAGGTCAGGGAGGGTGTGGACAGGAAGAAGATCAGCATTTCCGTGGAATCACCAGGGGACATGCGTCGAGTCTATGAGGAAGGCAGAGGGCCGGTTCTCATGAACTGCTCAGAGACCCCTGACGAGGATATGGATTACATGAAATGGGCACTCATGAACGAGGGCAACGTAATCTTACTCAAGTACCTGGACGAGAGGGGGATAGATCCTAAGAAATACCTCATCGAATTCTCGGTCTATGAGCCTGAGCTGAGAGCAGGCGTTTTGATTGATACAAAGGGAACTACAAGTGTGAAAGGGCTTTTTGCAGCGGGAGACACCATCGGAAATATCAAGCGGGGTGTCTCGCCCGGGGCCTTTGCGATGGGCTGGATAGCAGGAGAGAATGCAGCCCTTCATGCCGGCAAGGAGAAGCATGCCGATGAGAAAGGGGTGATGGCTTTTGTCAATGAAAGGCGAGAAATCCTGAATTCCTTTCTTGGGCGCAAGGAAGGGGCATCATGGAAAGAGGCCATGGCTGCATGCCAGGATACGATGAACTGGTACGGGGGCTTCGTGCGGTACGAGAGCCTTTTGAAGGCCGGAGTCCACAATATGGGAAAGATAAGGGAGGAATCCCTCGGGAGCTTGAAGGCCTCCAATCTTCACGAACTCATGCACTGCATTTCCGCGCTCAACGTGATGGACGTGGGAGAAGCAAGCATGCTGTGTGCCCTGGAGAGAAGGGAGAGCAGGATGACCTTGAGGGAGAACTTCATCCGGAAGGATTTCCCTGATGAAAACGAACAAATGAACAAGATGCTGGTCCTAAAATCGGTCCAGGGTAAACCTGAGTTTTATTGGCGGGAACCAAGATCAGCATAGGATAACATAGCAGGAGGAGAGTCATGCCGCCTGTGATAGACAGGGAGTTATGCACTGGTTGCGGGACATGCGAAGACATCTGTCCCGGGGATATCATAAGGATGAATGGAGATGAGCCGGAAGTGGCATACCCGGAAGAATGTTTCCATTGCGGGGCCTGTTTCCTGGACTGCCCTGAGGAGGCCATTTCCTATCGCATTCCCATACCCATGCTGTTGCCTGCATATGAAAAGGGGTTCTTTGAAAAGTGAGCTCCGGCAATCTAATCCCCGTGGGCTGTCATCCTGCCTGACAAGAAGTTGGACAGGGGGGCATCAGGTCTTGATATGGGCAGTGACCTCAAAGGCGGGTGGGGTAAGGATGTGCTTTTTCACGGAACACAGGTTCACAGCCTTGAGGACCGCCTTCTTGTATTTTTCGGGAAAACCCGGTGGAAGCTCAATTTCGATTTTTACGTGTGTGTGCATTTTTTTGTCCTCATCCCACTGGGTTCTCAGCAGGATACGCGAATCTTCATAGGGGATCTCGCGGGATCGGGAGAATCCCATGACGTATTTGGCGGCACAGAGGCCAATGGAGATGAAAAAAAGATCAAGGGGCTCTACACTACCCAAGGCTGAATCTGTTTCTTCTTTAGCGCCCAGGGTTATGGATGCCCCTTTCAGCCGTGCTTCTACCTTGTCGCCCCCGGGAAATAGTATCTCAATGTCCATTGCAAAGGTACCTCTCGAAAACAGCGCTGCCAATTCGTGATACCCCGGCAGGGTATAATTGGTCTCAAATCTATGGAAAACTGGGACCTGGGGAACCTAACAGCCGATGCGATACCCAATTGGCCGGGAGAATCTTTGAGCTTTTTTATCATGAATGAGACGCTTATGCACCTTTTTTTGACCTGCCTTATGGTTTCTCCCGGTGCCAGGGCGAGCGTTGCTCGGTTGGGCAGCGGGGATTTCATTGGGAAAGGGGGACTGTATGAAGCTGATTGACCTGGAAGCCCACTTCTTCACGAGAGACTATGTCGAGTATTTGAGGCAGAGGAGAGTGCCGCCACATGCCTGCCTTCATGTGTGCATATCTTGCCCTGGGCGCGGAAAAGATCCTATTCGCTACGGACTATCCCTTTGAAAAGGGCAAACAGGCAAAGGGCTTCGTGCAAAGGCTTCCCATATGTGATGGAGACAAGAACCAAGACATGCCACGGAAATGCCGGGGTCCTGCTGAGACTCTGAATCGTTTTTGGTTAGAAATTTCTCAACGTTGGTCTTCAAATTTGAATCACATGCGGCTTCAAAAGAGCAGCAAGGAGGATGCCAATGAGGGAGACTACTGTGCCAAACCAGAAAACAGGCCCATAACTGCCCACAAGGTCATAGACAAATCCAGCATAGTAGGCGCCGAGGGCTGAAGCAAGGGCTTCAAATATTCCCAGGATTCCCATCATAAACCCCAGTGAAGAAAGACCAAAGACCTCTGCTGTAGTCGAGAATCTCAGTACGGCCTGTGCCCCCCAACCAAACCCAAAGGCAAAAGCAAACAGGTAGATGCCCAACAAATGCCTGCTGGCCAGCACGAGGACGAGAGAAATCGTGGTGGCGCCATAACTCATCATGAAGGCGGATCGGTTGCCAATCGCATCACCCACCCTGCCCATACCTATCCTGCCTGCCATGCTTGACGCCATGAGGAAGGCCATGACGTTGGATGCTTCCATCAGGGAGAAACCCAGGTCCTGGATATGGGCCGCTGTGTGAGCGAGAAAGGTGGAACGGCAAAACCCGAAGATCGAGTAAAGACCGGCGATGATCCAGAACTGAGAAGTAATAACAATCTTTCTTAGAGGAAGGCCAGCATCGGAGGCCGCGACCCTTGGTGTCGGTGAGAAAGTTTTGTCTCTCTCCTTTGCCCCGTCCGGGAACTGCCCCATGTCCTCGGGGCTGCGCCTCATGAAAAAGCCTGATAGGATGAACCCCGCCAGTGCGATAATGCCAAGCACGACGTAAGTGCTTCTCCAACCATAGTTTGTTATGAGCCACCCCGTGAGTGGGGCCAGGATAAGGCCACCAATACCCAGGCCAGCTTGAACAATACCCGTGACAAGTCCCCTCCTTTTCACAAACCATCTGGCTACCGTTGCCATGACCGGTGTGGCGGTAACGCTCATTCCTATTGACCCAATGACGCCGTAAAACAAATAGAACTGCCACAGGCTGTTCACCCGGGACATGAGCAGGCAGGAGATTCCCACGAAAGACCCGAAGAGCATGACAACGATTCGCGGACCCAGGCGGTCTGTCAGGAAACCCGAAAAGACGGCAAAGAAGGATCTCATGAAGATCCCCAGGGAAAACGCGAAGACGGTATCAGCCCTGCTCCACCCGAATTCCGTCAAAATGGGCTTATAAAATATCCCGAAGGTCCCGCTTATGCCAAAACCGATCATCCAGATCATGAAACCGGCGGCAGCAACTATGTAACCGTAAAAAAAGGGATATTTTGTTGTGTCTTTGGTTTGATGGCCTGCCTTTCCATGCATGACAGTTCACCTATGAATTATAACCTGAATTCAGTCTATTCTCCCTGTTTCCATAAGGCCAGTTTTTGTTTTGCCAGAGTCGTCAAAAGGCGTAGAACTCCTTTATGTCTACAGAGAATTCCATGATCAACCATTTTCCGAGTATCTTTCATGGCACCTACCCCGTATTTTTTCTTGACACGCAAAAGAAATCAAAATATCTTGCACTGTAAAACTCTATTTTCACAATGCAAAATCAGGTTGCTCGAAGAACCCAATCAATCGAGAAGGCTTTGAAGATCCTCTTGGCCTTCACTGACGAGAATGTTGAGCTGGGTACCATGGAGATGACCCAGCTTCTGGGTATGAATAAGGCCACGATTTCTCGCATTGTCAGCAGCTTGCTCGATTACGGCTTCCTCTCGCGGAATCCTCAGACAAGAAAATTTCGACTTGGGAGCTCTATTGTCAGGCTGGGATTGGCGGTTAACAGATCCGTCAAGAAGAATATGGTCTTTGTAGCCAAACCCTTCATTGATCGGCTGCGGGACGATATCGATGAAACTGTTGTGTTGAACATACGTTTTGGTAAGGACATCATCGTTTCTTACATTGCAGACAACAGAAGACGTTTGAGGGTCAACATAGAACTAGGAGAGATAAGCCCGCCTCATGCCGGAGCCTCAGGAAAGGCAATTTACGCTTTCATGCCGAAACCCTTTGTTGAAGAGCTTTTCAGTCGACAATTGCCCAGACTCACACCCAATACGATGACCGATCCAGAGGAACTCAAAACCCAATTCGAAATAATAAGAGAGCGGGGGTATGCATTTGACAAGGAAGAGGTAGAGCCGGGATTCAATGCAGTGGCCTCACCGGTCTTTGATTTTGAAGGCAATCCAATTGCTGCCGTCGGGGTTGTCGGGATTTCTCCGGGAATTTCATCATGGGAAGATGATCATCCCATCATTCCTCTACTGAAGGAAATCGCCAGAGAGATATCCGAAAGACTGTACTAACTACAGGGCTTCTCCCTGGATACTCAAGGAAGTTATCAAGACAGGCATTTTCCATAGATAATTCAAGGGAGGGATTTGCCTTCAACTTGGTTTTGAGAGGAGAGAGGCAAATGGCACTGGAGCAATGAATCGTTCTAACTCTTAGCGAGCGGCCACAAAGAGAAGCTGCTGAAAAGAAAGGAGGAAGTGTCGTGAAAAAGGTTCTGGCAAGCATTTTCCTGGGAGCACTATTGGTAGGGCTCATGGTAACACCAACCATGGCATACCCGGACAAACCTGTCTCCTTTATCGTTCCTTGGCCACCGGGGGACCTGGAAGACGTTCTGACCAGGATGATCGCCGATAGATTTCAGTCAATGTATGGTGTGCCGGCAGCAGTAGTAAACAAGCCGAGCGGCGGGGGAGGGCCCTTTCCAGGAGCCATGGTAGTGGCCAATGCGCCGCCCGATGGTTCAATGATCGGTTCATTCACAATTGCTGTCCCGGTCATCGGGCACCTGGTGGGCATAGAGGGCCTGAGGGAGGATACCTTCGTGCCCGTGGGTATTTTCCTGACATATCCGTTTGTCCTCGCGACAAGGGCCGATGCCCCCTATGACACGATTCAAGACCTGGCTAAGTATGCCAAATCACATAAAGTGGCCCTCGGTCACTTCGGTGTGAACCTGATCCCCACCAAGATTACCCTTGCCACCGCGAAGGAAATGGGTTTTTCCTTCAGTTCGGAAGGCTCCTTCGATTCTCTAGATTGCAATACCCTTGCCTCCGGCGACGCGGATGTGATAAATACGACTATCCAGACGATCTTGCCGTGCATGGACAAGGTGAAGATCCTGGTCTCCATTACCAGAAAGCGGATACCCCTGGTACCCCATGTCCCAACGGTGGGTGAAATCAACCCGGACTTGGGGATGACACTCTGGAACGGCCTGTTTGTCAGGAAAGGTACACCGCAGGAAGTAATAGAGAAAGTTTCAGCGGCAGCCAAGGCGGCCATATTCAGCAAAAAGGCCCAGAAACTGGCGGCGGATACAGGCGCAGAACTGTACTGGATGGGTCCTGAGAAATCCAGGAAACAGATTGGGTCTGACCGTGAGACCTTTGCCAGGATCAATAGAATGCTTGCAAAGTGATTCTCATCCCTCATAAGCAAGGTTGAACCGGGGAGGCCTCTATCCCCGGTTCAAACCAGGGGACACCATGAGCAACCAAGAGACTTTTCAAAGAGAGACAGATGACTTTGGGAAGGGAAGGGGTGATTCGTCTGCTCATCGGAAAGGGGAGGCCCTGTTTGCAGCCATCATGGTTGTAATGACTGCTGTTCTCCTGGCACAGATCCGAACCCAGACCAAGTGGATCGAAAATATCAGTTTTTTTCAGCAACCCTGCTTTTGGCCGTTGATATGCCTCGGGGGTTTGCTCCTGTTTGCCATTGGATTTCTAATCCAGTCCCTTCTCAAGACCGTGCGTCGTGAACAAGTCCATTTCTGTGACCAGATCCTGCCCCTCGATGAAGTGTGGAACTGGGTCAGGACACTGGAGTATTCGGCCTATTTCCTGATCTATGTTTTCATGGTGCCCAAGTTGGGCTATCTTCCCACAACCCTCGTATTTTGTCCTCTGCTGACCGTTCGGGAGGGTTACAGGGAAAGAAAAATATTGGTCGGTTCGGTGCTGGCAGCCTTTCTCATTACGCTCGTCTTCAAGGCTATCCTGAAGGTGAAACTGCCGGCCGGGGAGCTTTACAACCTTTTTCCTGATGCAATTCGCAACTTCCTGATGATTTATTTTTAGGAGATTGTCTGATCTTGATTGTTTATCCGCGGGACACGAATCAGGCCAGCAGGGCGAGGTGACCACGGTCCGGCAGATCCAGATCCTGGGGGAGTAGAGAAATGGAGCTGTTTCTTGATGGACTTAAGGCGGTGCTCAGTATCAATATCCTTGTTGCGCTCCTGGTTGGCGCCATAGGCGGCGTAATCATCGGTGCCATTCCCGGTGTAGGGGCTGCAATAGCCATCGCAATCGTATTGCCTGCCACCTTCCATATGGAACCCCTCGTGGGTCTGACACTCCTCTTAGGTATCTACGCTGCTTCCGCTTACGGGGGCGCTATTCCGGCAGTCCTCATCAATACACCGGGGACCCCTGTCAATGCCCTGACGACCTATGACGGGTATCCCATGACCCGGAGGGGGGAAGGCAGGCGCGCCCTGTCCCTGGCGTACAGCTCTTCTTTTTTCGGCGGAATCTTTTCCGTTGTATGCCTGATCTTGATTACCCCCTTTCTTGCAGCGATTGCGCCCATGTTTGGTTCACGGGACATCTTTATGGCCGCCCTCCTGGGGATTGTGCTGGTCATTATAGCCCACAGGGGAAGGTCTCTTGCGGCAGGGATGTTTGTCTTTTTCGGTATGTTTCTCAACACGGTGGGGATGGAAAACATACGATACACCCAGAGATACACCTTCGGGCTAAAGTGGCTTTACGGCGGATTTGATTTGATTCCGGTGGTGATCGGTCTTTTTGCCCTTTCCCAGGCCTTTGTGCTCCTGATCAACGAAAATGAACAGCCCGAGGTCCCTAAACTCGAGGGCGGGCTTTTCCAGGGACTGGCAGAGGTGGTGCTGCGCTTCAAGAAGATCGCCACACCTTCTGCCGGGTTCGGTGTGATCATGGGTATTATTCCCGGTGTTGGAGAATTCCTGGCGCAGTTTTTTTCCTATTCCCTCGCCCAGCGAATATCAAAGACGCCTGAGCGGTTTGGCAGGGGCGCTCCTGAAGGAATAGTAGCCTCGGAAACAGCCAATAATGCCGTACCTGCCGCGGCCATGATCCCGCTGCTTTCACTCGGTATTCCGGGGGAAGCCCTCACAGCCATGATGTTATCGGTCTTTTACGTCCACAACATTATTCCTGGCCCTGCCCTGTTCTCCACCACGCCCGAATTCCCTGTGAGCCTCTACCTTTGCTTGTTTGTCGGCAATTTGATCATACTCCTGTTTCTGGTTTTGACGACCAACAAGATCCTGTATCTCATCAGGGTCCCCTCTCGTTTCCTGGGTGTTCTCATTCTCGCCCTCTCCCTGGTAGGCGTGTACTCGGTGCGCAATTCACTTGCGGACTGCACGGTAGCAGCCGCTTTTGGCACTTTCGGTTACGTGCTGAAACGGCTTGATTTGCCCATAGTGCCCATCATCCTGGGAATGGTGCTCGGCAGGATCCTGGACGACAAATTCCGCAGCGGCCTGGCACGTATAGAAACGCCCCTGGACCTGATCAACAGGCCGGTCGCAGCAGCTATCTTTGGCATCATCATAATAGCACTCATCGCCCATTTCTGGGGCCTTTACACCCAACGAAGATCCAGAACCGGTAGTCATTGATTTGACGGAGGTAATTGAAGAAGGAGTCAAACAGGGTGGCCTCATCCACGGCATAGACCACATCCATCTCGTGACGATGGAGGAGGTGCTCTGCAACTTTGGCATCATCCCGCTCAGCGGTATGCCAAACTAGGCGGTTGCAAAGTGTTTCATCGAGTTGATCGCGGCTGGTCATGGATGGAAACTAAGCACAAAGGGAGTCGAAGTCAAGTTGGGCCTGACCTAATTACCTAATTATATCAGCTAGATCGGCCATATTTTTTGGCGGTTTTATAGGGGTTTTTTTGTGCCACATACCCCCTTTTCCCTGCTCTCGATTTGATCGTGGACTACCGAGCTTCCTGTGCGTTCTCAGCCTCCTTTTCGTGGCAATATGAAAAAGCAAAGGAAAATCACAGAAATGCCATTTCTTTGAAAGAAATTTACTCTTTTTTCATCCTTATATCGGAATTCCAGAAGAAAATTCTTTCAATTCAAAACCCAGGAGAATCCAAAAATTCTGAAGTATCACCGACCTCATCCCCATGTAATGGGGGTCGTTCATTTTTTGTACGAAAATTAGAGATGTCAAGGCTAAAAGCAACAAAATGCCAGGGGCAAATCGGCATTATATGCCTGGTTATGTGTAGCATATCCGGTTGAGCCCAGTCACACAGCAGTAACAGAAAAAACTATGAGATGTTTGTGAAAGGATAAAGTTCCCTATTTACAGGGAATTGGATGAGTGCCTTCTGTAGGGAGTATCTGGGAAGAAATGCCGACTTAACGCGTTCCCCTATAAGAATTCAAATTGCAGGCTGGCATAGGAAAACCGGAATATGTCACCAAATTCTTCTCTAAGGTGCATGAGGACTTCAAGGCCAGTACAATGGGAAGGAATGAAATGGTGGATGTCAAAGGATTTTAATGCCTTTATCGTTGCTTTCAGTTGGGCTTCTCCGGAAAAGCCCAGATGGGTCCCCCCGATAACCCCGTAAATAGTGTCAATCCCAGACATGGCCATGGCGTATTTGATGATATTGATCATCCCAGAATGGGCGCAACCCAATAGTATTAATAGTCCCTTTTCAGTGTGAATGACCAATGACTGGTCATCCAAGATGATATCAGGAACCTGCTTGCCATCATGCAGTGCAAAACGGTCTCCCATGTCCCCACCTTCAAAGGATGTTTCACGGGGAATCTCGCCGGTGAGGTAAATACCTTCCTGGATTCTTGTGTATCCCCTATTGAAGACAAACCTGGCGCCCATTTTTTCCAGGTAGCCGCGGGTGTATGGGATTCCGCTATAGGATTTCTTCCCGTCCTTTATCCTGTACCGGGTTATGAATATGTCCGGATGGCTCCGGACATTAACAGGCCGCTTCACCTGTAAGCGTAAGACGTCAGGGAGTCCGCCAGTATGATCACCATGGGAATGGCTCAGGATGATCTCCTTTACCTTGCCAAGATCCCTTTGAAATAGAAGAGCATTATGCAGAAGGGCCTTACCCTTGCCCGTATCGAAGAGGAAGTTCCCCTGGTCAGTCTCCACGTAAGCGGAGAAGCCATGTTCGCCAATGGCTTCGCTCCTGCCCGGGACAATATTGTCTACGAGAATGGTTATGCGACCTTTAACTTGCTTCATGGTTCACCGATTCCCGGGTTTGAAAATAGAGAAGATGGGATTCAACAAAGGATCGCAAGACATTAAAAGCGTATCCAGTTGCAAAACACGGAGCATGATCACAAAGATTTATCCTTGATTCAAGCAAATTCTATGCACAACCGGCCGGGTCTGCTTTTTGTTGACCAGAGGACCAAAAAAAGCTAATGATTGCTGGAACGGCACAGTAGCTTCTACCAGCTTCAAGACCCGGCAGATGCTTGATTCCAACAGAACCTCTACGGGGCCTGGTATGATCAAAAAACTCGCCTTAGTATCAAGCTTGATCTTTCTTGCTGCCTCCTTTCCGTCGGGAAGTGCCCGTGGTCAGGAGGCCCGGGAACTTGTCGAAGCAAGTTTCAATTATTTGAGGGGCAAGACATCAATCGCCCTGGTGGACATGGTCATTCACCGACCGGGGTGGGAGAGGGTGATGACCATCAAGGCATGGACCCGGGGGCAAGATAAGAGCCTCATCAAGATCATAGCCCCGGCCAAGGACAAGGGCAACGGAACCCTCAAGAAGGGCAGGGAGATGTGGATCTTCAACCCAAAGGTCAACAGGGTGATCAAGATCCCGCCATCCATGATGTCTCAGGCATGGATGGGATCGGATTTTTCCAATAACGACCTGGCAAAGACTGACAGTATCATCCAGGATTATGTTCACCGGATCGTAGGCACTGAGATACACGATGGTAAGAAGGTGTATGTTGTCGAGTCCGTGCCCAAGCCAGATGCCCCGGTGATATGGGGCATGCAGCGGCTCAAGATCCGAGAGGATCTCATATTCCTGGAAGAAGGGTTTTTTGACGAGGACCTGAAACTGGTCAAGAAGATGTCCGCTCACGACATAGGTATTCTCGGGGGGAGACTGTTTCCAAGGGTTTGGAAAATGCAGAGGGCTGATGCCGAAGATGAGTACACCCTGTTGAATTACAGAGAGCTTGTCTTTGACAGGCCTCTGCCACGGGATACTTTCACCCTTTCGAAACTGAGACTTCCGGTAAGATAGGCGCTCATGAAAATAGACATCAAGATAGCCTGGAGAAACGTATGGCGGAATTCCAGGCGCTCCCTCATGACCATGGGAGCCATAGCCTTTGCCACAACCCTCCTGGTATTCATGCTCTCGTGGCAGTTCGGTTCCTATGACACTATGATAAATTCGGCAGTCAGGACCTATTACGGCCACGTACAGGTCCAGCCAAAGGGCTATCTGGAAAAGAAGGACATCCGTTTAGTCGTGGCCGATCCCGATGAGATCGGTGCCTTCCTCAAGGAGATTCCCGGGGTGACGGCCCATACCTTTCGAGGCAATGCCTTTTCCCTGCTCTCCTCCAAAGCACGCACCTACGGCGCACTGGTCATAGGCATTGATCCTGTCCGGGAGTCCCGGGTTTCCACCATAAAGCAATTGATCCGCAAGGGACACTACCTTTCAGAAGGAGACGAAAACAGGGCACTGCTGGGTCAACTCCTGGCCAGAAACCTGCGCGTAAGTGTAGGTGATGAAGTGGTGGTCCTGGGCCAGGGGAGAGACGGTTCCATAGCAGCCACCGTGGTCAAGGTGAAGGGCATCTATTCTTCAGGCCAGGACGTCTCCGACCGTTCGTTCATCCAGATACCCCTGAAGACGTTCCAGGAAGTCTATAGCATGGGCAAGGCGGTCCATGAAGTAGTGGTGCTTTGCAAGGACCTGGACAGGGTACAAGCGGTCAGGGCGACCTTGGCCTCTTACATAGAGCGGCTTGGTGGGAAAGACGATCTTGTCGTGCTGGACTGGAAGGAACTCATGCCCGGACTGATCCAGGCCATTCGGATGGACCTTTTCAGCGGATTCATCATGTATATCCTGCTGATCATCGTGGTGGCCTTCAGCATCCTGAATACCTTTCTCATGGCCATTTTTGAAAGGACCCGGGAGTTTGGGGTGCTCATGGCTATCGGCACAAAGCCCGGACGATTGACCAAGATCCTCCTCATGGAGTCGGGGGTACTGACCCTTTCGGGGATCCTGGTGGGTGTCCTTTCGGGGTGTCTTGTAACATATTATTTCCAGATACACGGGATATACGTCTCAGAGGCCTCAGACCTTCTGAGGCAATACGGACTGCCGGAGCGGATGTATCCCCGCCTCTCAATGCTATCGGTTTCCATCGGATCGGGTATAGTGCTGGCCATTACTCTGATCACGGCGCTTTACCCGGCCTTCAAAGTACACGGTGTGAGACCGATTGAAGCCATGGCAGCAAACTGAGGGGGACGACCCAGCGGGACCTGAGTTTTCGCCATGGATGGGACAAATGGCGGTCCACGACCGGCATCCGGCGAGAGGGGAATTAAGCGGTGTATTCCAGGTTAGCGTGGCGAAACATATGGCGTAATCCTAGGCGGACATGGGTCATCATGACCGCTGTTATCATAGGTGTATGGAGCATGATATGCCTCGGGGCGCTGATGCGGGGCATAGTGGACCAGATGATAAGAAATGGTATTTCAACCCTCACGGGTCATATTCAGGTTCACCTGAAGGGTTACAGGGAAGATCCGGTGGTGGAAAACAGCATAGGGGATCCAAAGGGTGTATTGGCCCTCTTGCGAGGAAGGATTCCAAGGAGCGCCCGTTGGACTGTCCGTGTCAGGGTGAACGCGGTTGCCACCAATGCGCGCCATTCAAGCGGCGTGACACTCGTAGGGATACTGCCGGAAAGGGAGGCCAATATGTCCTTCATATACGGGGCAGTTACCGAGGGACGTTACTTGAGGACGGGAGACAGGAACGGGATCATTATTGGGAAGGCCCTGGCGGAGAAGTTTGATACCGGGCTCGGCAAGAAGCTGGTTCTTATGTGCCAGGACGGCAGGGGGGAGATTGCCTCGAAGGCCTTTCGCATCGTGGGGGTCTTCAGGGCTGAAATGGAGGCCACGGAGGAGCAATACGTTTTTGTGGATCTCCCTGCGGCCCAGCACATGCTGAAGATGGGTGAGGGTATTTCGGAGATCTCCATTTTCCTCCCTGACCGGAAAAAGGTACACCGGGTGGCTGGATCGTTGAAAGATGTCCTCGATCCATCTACCTACGATGTGCATACCTGGGAGGAATTGCTGCCAATGGTCTCTGCCATTCAGAAGCTCTATGAATGGTTCATCTTCATATGGTACCTGGTGGTGTTTTTTGCCATGGCATTCGGCATAGTCAATACCACGCTGAT
>JAFDIC010000621.1 GCA_019308525.1 Deltaproteobacteria bacterium | reverse complement strand
TATGCCAGGAACAAGGCGTAGAGGTCCGCCTCTATGATGTGATTTACAAACTGACCCAAAATCTAAGGGAGATTGCCCAGAGTTTGATCCCCCGAGAGGCTGAAGAAAAAATAACCGGCAAAGGAAAAGTGATTGCATTGTTCAAGAGCAGTCGAAAAGGGATCATTTTGGGTTGTGAGGTCATGGAAGGTAAGCTTGCACTTGGCAAGAATTTCAGAGTTATCTCGGCCATGGGCCCGATTCATACCGGCAAAATAGAGTCCCTACACATTGAAAAGGATGCAGTTCAAGTGGCCAAGACCGGACAGCAAGTGGGGTTAAGGATTTCGAGCTTCAACAAGGCGAAAGTGGGAGACCAGATAGAGTGCTTTGAACCTGGGCGCTCGAAAGTGATCAAACCTTGGGAGCCAACAGGAAAAATTCTCCGCTTCCAATCGTAATATCGACTACGGAGAAAGGCGGTCCAGGGATCTTTCTTCCTTGATTGGACTTCTTCTTGGGAGAGGTCCAACTGATAATGCTGCCCTTGATGGTCCCACCTTTTAACTTGGATTTCGTCGGAATCTATGGCAACTTCCGTGCCTTCACTCTTTTTCAAATATCGATACCAAGATGGCCCACTTCATCAATGGCGCTTGGTTGCCATCTTGGTTGGTCATCTTTGTCCAAGAGACACGCGCGCACACCTTCCAGGAAGTCCGGGTGCGTCAACATGAAATGAGCGGCTTTGGCATCAGTCTCAAAAACTTGCTTCATGGGTCGGCCTTCATTTTGACGCAACAATTGGAGCGTGAGTACCAAAGCTGTGAGAGACCTCTCTGAGACCCCCTTGATGCACCAGCCTCGTTCATGGCTTCTAGGGTCAAACGAATCATCTCGATGGAGAGGCTGTTGAGCGCTTCGGGGCGATTAAGGACAATGGTCATCATTTGTCGATAACGTTCCAGCAGAACCGGCGCGTCAACGATTCCTTTTCGGTTCATGAATGATGCTCCTGACAATCCAAGTTGGGATGCGGATCTTCTACCCCCTGTATACTTCGCCCATACCGCGCAATTAAAACCGACTTCCAACACCATATTTTTTCATGACCTCCCGGAAGATCACCAACTTTTGAACATCCTGAGTCCCTTCACCCAACGAGGACGCCCATGCGTCCATAGGGAACTTGTGGACCGGATGTTCCTGTATCACTGAGGCGGCCCCAAACAAATCCGCTGCCCAGGACGTTACCTCGCGGGCGATCCCTACGGCCAGATACTTCGCCAGGGAAGACTCCAGACGGAAATCCTCGCCTCTGTCCATCGCAGCGCATGCCTTCCAGAGCATGAGCCGAGCAGCCTCGATTCTGGCATAGAAATCGGCGATCTCAAAGGCCTTGGCTTGGAATTCAACAATCTTGTGCCCCAGCACTTCCCGCCTTTTGCCATGGTCGATGGCCATTTCATAGGCCCCCACGGCAGTTGCCAGTGTCAATGCGCTTATTGGAGCTCTGCTATAGGTGAATATCGTCAGCACCTGCTGGAGACCCCGCCCCCGCTTTCCCAAGATGTGATCTTCAGGCACGAAAGCATTTGTAAGCGTTATGCGAGTTAAATCGGAAGGTATCCATACCTGTTTATTGAGCTTTTTCCGGGTTACTCCCTCTGCGCCAAGGTCCACCAAGAACATAGATATCCTGCTGTTCCTTAAGGCCTGGGGGTCTGAAACGGCCGTGAGGACAGCCATGTCGCTGATCAGCCCATTTGTAACATACGCCTTCACGCCATTAAGGAGCCATCCACCGTCAACTTTTTTGGCTTGCATTGCAATATTGGCAACGTCTGTCCCTGCGCCGCTCTCGCTATTGCCTAGACACATAAGCGTCTCAAGCGTCTCACCCTTAACGGCCGACTGTCCATACTTTTGCTTGAGTTTTTCCGATCCGAAAAGCCACAATCCCATGAGTCCCAACTCTGATTGGGCCAGGGCTGCAACTGCAACGCCCGGCGATAGGATTGCGATTTCTTCGCCGATGAGTGCGTCTCTTAGCGCGGGCTGTTTTGTCAGACTGCCGTTCTTCATCTCGAAGCCAAACCAACCACCTTCTCCCAGTGCGAGATGAAACTCGCGCGGCACACGCCCTTGTTTGTACCAATTCGAAAGATTCGGCACCAAATGCTCCTCCAGAAACGCTTTAAAGCGTTTCCGATCTTCCAGAAACTCAGAAGGAATTGAAAAATCCATTGTCTTGATCTCCTATAAGGAATTTAGAAGTAACTGAAGCCCCTCGATCAAAGGTTAAGCCTTTTCATCAATTTTGAAGACAATTTCCTCACCCCATGGGGGAAGGTATTATTTGTTGCCCTTCCCTGTTCATTCTGGTGTGTTTTCCTATATACGAATACCATACAAGGGTCGATGATGGCAATCAAACAATCTCACAAATAATGAGCAGGAGTTCTGTTTTTTCTTGGCTTCATTCTTGAAAACTCAGATCATTCTTAAAATACTGTGCACTTCTGTATAAAATACAGTGTTGACCCTATATTACATCTCGCAGAAACATAGTAATTTAAAAAGTTGTTTTGGGAATTGATAGGATTGAGCTAACAACATGTTTTCTTTGCAAATCCTTGGAAAGATATGATAAAAAATCTAATTCGAGTGCCCAGGGTCATGAAACTTCGTTTACGTGGTTTTTCAT
>JAFDIC010000620.1:1037-3016 GCA_019308525.1 Deltaproteobacteria bacterium | reverse complement strand
GCCTACAAGCTCGAACTTCTTGCCGAGGGAATGAAGAACCCTTTTATGGAGCCGGCCATTGTCACCTATTTGGGCAGAGACGACGAGGTGGAGCCCACCACCCATGATGGCGAGGAATTCATGTACCTGCTCGAAGGCAAGGCCAAGCTCACCGTGGGCAGCAAGGATTATATCTTGACCAAGGGCCACGCTGCCTACTGGAACGGAAACATCCCTCACAGGGCTATCAGTCTCGGCAAAAGGCCGGCTCGCTCCATACACGTCCACCTGATTCCAGGCCGGTGGACGGGCACGTTTCAATATGATGACATCTCCGCCGCTGGCCCTAGATCCAAACGCAAGGATCGGGCCTTGAAGCCTTCAAAAGGCACGCATCCAGAATAGGGAAGGTCAAAGCGCTTTCCCCTGAAAGGGGGTGATACCCAGGCACCCGCCCGCCACAACCTCAAGCCTGTTCAAAAAGGAGGAATAGCATGAACCGAGATGCCAGAGTTCTTGTTGGGGTCCTTGTCGTTGCTCTTTCTTTGGGGCTGGTTTTCTCCACATATTCCGGAGCAGCCGCATTCAAGAAGGAGTACAAGATGCAACTCAACGTCGGTCCCACCTTCTACTGGGGTATGGGGGCTGTCAAGTTCGCCGAGTTGGCCAAACAAAAAACCAACGGAAAGATCAACATCAAGCCCTATTTTGGGAGCGCCTTGCTGAAAGGCGCCCAGTTGAAATCGGCCCAATTGGTGGCCAACGGTGTCATAGACTGCGCCTATGAATCGACCATCAACATCTCGCCGGTTATTACCGAGTGCAACGTCTTTTCCCTCCCCTTCTTCATCAACACCTTCGAAAACCTGGACAAAATGAAAGACGGAGCCACAGGACAGGCCATCTTTGCAGCCATGGAGGCGAAAGGACTGAAGCCCCTTGCCTGGGCAGAGAATGGGTTCAGGCAGGTGACAAACAGCAAAAGGGTCATCCGAAGGCCCGAAGATGTCAAAGGCCTCAGACTCCGCGTCGTAGGGAGCCCAATCTTTATTGATATCTTCAGACAGCTTGGGGCGGATCCGGTGAACATGAACTGGGGAGATGCAGTCACAGCCTTCCAGCAGGGCGTTGTGGACGGCCAGGAGAACCCCGTGGGTGTCCTCATCCCCGTCCAGATCTATCAGTACCACAAGTATGCCACCTTCTGGAACTATCTCGTAGATCCCCTCATCATCTACTGGAACAAGAAGCAGTGGGATGCCTTCCCAAAAGAGATCCAGAAGGCCATACGCGATGCGGCCGTGGAGTCGGGCCGCTTTGAAATCGCGCTCTGTCGGGCTGGCCTTGACGGAAAAAAATCCCTGAACATCCTCACAAACGAGTTCAACCACACCATGAAGGTCCCGGATCCGGTCAGGTTCCTGGAAAGCAAAGGCATGACCATCACCTTCCTTTCTGACGACGATAGGGAGGCCTTCATTCGTGCAACCAAACCCCTCTATAAGAAGTGGGTGCCCAGAATCGGAGAGGACCTCTACAAGAAAGCCCTTAAGGATATGGGGAGGTGATGACCATCCACCAACCCGCCCCTGCGAATTGATCCAATTCGCAGGGGCTTTCCTTCAAAGGAAAAATCCATGCACAAGCCAAGGCAACGCATTCGAACGGATCATTGGCTGGCCGCCATTTTGCTGTTCACCATGGCCTCCATTGCCTTCGTCAATGTCTTGAGTCGCTATCTGTTTCATTTCTCCTTTGCGGCCACTGAGGAAATTACCATCAACCTCTTCGTTTGGCTCACCGTTATCGGCTCAGGGATCGCCTTTGAGCGAGGCGGTCAGCTCGGTATGGTCACACTCTACAACAGGCTAGGCAGGCGATTCAAAAGGGTGGTGGTTGTGGCCAGCGCGGCATTGAGCTCCCTGCTCTTCGTCTTGGTGGATTATTACATGATTCAGGCCATCTACGAGGAATTGACCCTTTTCCACGCCACGTCAGCC
>JAFDIC010000620.1:0-990 GCA_019308525.1 Deltaproteobacteria bacterium | reverse complement strand
CGCCCTGGGAATCCCCGTGTGGATCTATTATGTGGGCGTTCCCGTTTTCTCACTCTACGTGTTCGCGGGGATCTATCGATACGCACGCACCCGGTTTCGGTCCCTGAGCGCAGAGGGAGGGCGCTGATGGAGATCGCGGTCATCACGGGCATTTTTCTTCTGCTCATGACCTTCGGCCTTCCCATTGGCACAGCCTTGGGGATTGCCGGGGTCATCACGATCTACTGTTTCGATCTTGGAATCGGCATGCTGGGGGTCAATTTCTCTTCGGGTATTGCCTCCTTTCCCCTTCTTGCCATCCCCTTTTTTGTGCTTGCCGGTGTCATCCTTGAAAAGGCCGGCCTCGCCGCGACCATCGCCCATTTCTTTGAACTCCTGGTGGGAAAGGCGGTGGGCGGCCTTGCTATGGTGGCCGTGCTCACTTGCATGTTCTGGGGCGCCCTTTCCGGTTCGGGACCGGCCACCACAGCCGCGGTGGGGCTCATCCTCCTGGCTCCCATGGTCAAGCATGGGTATGACAAGCACTTTGCCGGGGCCACCATCGCCAATGCCTCGGACCTTTCCATTGTCATACCACCGAGCATCGCCTTCATCATTTACGGAAACATAACCAGTGTCTCCGTAAGCGCTCTATTTGTGGCCGGGATCCTTCCGGGACTCCTCACGGGAGCGGGGACCGTCCTTGTGGCCTACCTCGTATCCAGAAAGCGTGGTTACCGGGGATCGGAGAGACGAGGAACGCCCAAAGAGATCCTCATCGCACTCAGAAAGTCGATCTGGGCGATTTTGGCTCCCATTATTATCCTCGGAGGCATTTATACGGGAATATTCACACCCACAGAGGCTGCGGTTGTTGCTGTATTTTACAGTCTGGCCATTGCCATTTTTGTGTACCGGTCCGTCACGTGGCGCGACCTCGTTAGAATGCTCGTGGATGCCAGCGTAACAAGCTCTGTCATCATGTTTATCGTGGTTTTCGCAGGCATCTTC
>JAFDIC010000098.1 GCA_019308525.1 Deltaproteobacteria bacterium | reverse complement strand
AGGGCGGCCAGGAGACACAGGGCCCAGAATGCAGCGTTCAGGGTGGCCCCCAGGAATATCAGGAAAATTCTCACGTCTCTGCCGATCCTGAAGCCGCTTTTCCCGATTCGCTTTTCCATTATCCTGTCATATTTGTCAGCGGTATAGCTCACCATGAAAGACCCGATGATAGCCAAGAAACCGACAAACATGCTGGTAAGGCCCTGCTGGTTCAAAAAGGCATGAAAAGTGAGTCCGAACAGCAAAAAGGCATCAGCGTAGCGATCCAACACCGCATCCAGCCATCCTCCATAGGTGCTCTCCTGGTACTTGAGGCGGGCGATTTCGCCGTCACAACCATCCACGATAGATGCCACCTGCGCCACAATACCTCCCGCCAGAAGAGACAGGTAGCCTCCCATGAGAAAAAGTCCGGCCCCCATCATGGAAAGGAGAAAGGAGATGAGAGATATATGGTTGGGGGTCAGAGGAAGTCCGGCCAGATGCCTTGATAAGCGAATGGAAATAGGCCGGTTCAGGTACCTGGAAACAGGCCCGTCCCTGTTCTTGCCTCGAAGCCTCTGAAGCAATGCATCTTCGGCTTTCTTCAGTGCCTCCGGATCATCTATGTCAATCCAGAATCTTCCCCCGGTATTCCAGATCTTTACCTTGCCCTTCTCTGTCAGCCACTTGACACCGCCTGAAAGGGAACTGTCGCCACGCCCGGAAATGCTTTCATTGATTGCTTCAAATATGGCGGGTGAACACAGGAATACCCCCGTATCAAAGCCGTTGAACCTGGTCAGATCCTTACCTATATCCCCGAGCTTTCCGTTGTTGATCCATACCTTGGTGACGTCATTCAGATTGACCATGGGATTATTGGTATTGCGCTCAACCGCCAGCACTATCTCGCCATTAAGGAGTTTCTGATCGACCATCTTCCTTATTATCATGGGCTCGACCAGATGATCCCCCATCATGAGGAGAAAATTCTCCTTCAGTTTCTCCTGGGCCTTGAGGACAGAAATTCCATTCCCCTTTTCCCAATCATCATTTACTATATGGGTTATCCTTACACTGCACCTCTTCCTGAGTTCATCCAGGTAACTGCGAACTTCCTCTCCCTTGTACCCTGTCACAACATAAAAATCATCTATTCCGGCGCTAACAGCATTCCTGATAACCCTTTCTATAATCGGGACGCCAAGGAGGGGCACAAGGGGCTTACTACAGTATTTCTGCTGTAACCTGCTTCCCCTTCCTGCTGCGATAATCAGGCATTTCATGTGATATCTCTTTGGCACCGGAGATAAACTCTTCTGTCATGGCAAAGGCCACGTCATCCGGATATTGACGCGGGGGATGTTTGCAAAAATAGGCGGCCGGCCCCTCCAGGATTCCTCCTATCCCCCTATCCAGCGCAAGTTTGGCGCATCGAATCGAGTCAATGGCCACCCCTGCTGAATTGGGAGAGTCTTCAACCGAGAGCCTCATCTCCAGGTTCATGGGAACATCCCCAAAGAGCCTCCCTTCCATTCTCAGGAAGCAGACCTTGTTGTCCTGCTGCCAGGGCACGTAGTCACTGGGGCCGATATGTATATTCTCGTTGTCCAGCCGTGTTGCCGCTACAGACTGGACCGCTTCGGTCTTTGACTTTTTCTTGGACTTAAGCCTGTGCCTGTTGAGCATGTTCAAGAAGTCGGTATTTCCGCCCGTATTGAGCTGGTATGTCCTGTCCAACTTAACTCCTCTTTTCTTGAACAGGTCGGTCAATACACGGTGAGTGATGGTCGCGCCAAGCTGGGATTTGATATCATCTCCTATGAGCGGGATATTCTTCTCCTTGAACCTCCTTGCCCAGACCGGGCTACTGGCAATGAACACGGGTATGTTGTTTACAAAAGCTACTCCGGCTTCCAGGGCACAGTCTGCATAGAATTGGGTCGCCTCCTCTGAGCCCACGGGGAGGTAGTTCAGCAGGATTTCCGCCCCCGAATCCTTGAGCAGTTTTATGAACCTCCTCCTGTCCGGTTCAGGTCCATCAGCAGGAAGAAAAGTATGTCTTTCATCCCAATCCTTCATGTGTTCCGAGACTCCGTCCAGTATCCTGCCCATTTGGACGACGACCCCCGAGGGTGGTATATCAGCACAGAAGACCGTGGCACAGTTGGGCGGGGCAAAGATAGCTTCACTCACGTCCTTCCCCACCTTCCGCTTGTCAATGTCAAAGGCTGCAACCACCTCTATGTCACCGGGGGTGTACCCGCCAATCTCCCAGTGCATGAGGCCGATTGCGTCCTCGGGCCTCTTGTCCCTGTAGTAATGAGTCCCCTGGATTAACGAACTGGCACAATTACCTAACCCTACTATTGCTATCTTGATCTTTCCCATGGCTTCCAATCCTCCTTTCAGTCCCTATCCTTACAAAACCATGTTGATTAGCTGTCGCACGATCAAAAAACCCCCTCCGATTGGCCAGGCAAGCACCTCTTACTGCCCATGCAACCGAATTTTCTGGATCACCTGGAAGAGATAGGTTAATGAAGCTCCCCGCGACACGGTACGGATTACCGAAGCTCAATTGCGCCGAGGCCTGTCTTCACCCTTGAGAGTTGCGGCTCGGTTGGGCAGCCCGTCTATCCTGGTACAATATTTCAGAATAGCTCAGCGGGGCCGAATAGTCAACCTGCGGCGGGCCTCCCCTCCCTGGCCCGCCGCTCAGTCTTTGCGCCTATGCTAATACATGTCTTCCGGAGGTGGTGTCGGAGCGGCCGGTTTCTTCTCTTCCGGCTTTTCTGCAACCACAGCCTCCGTGGTCAGGAGCAATCCAGCTACCGAAGCGGCATTCTGGAGAGCATACCTTGTCACCTTTGTGGGGTCAATAATACCCCTCTTCATCAGGTCTTCAAACTCTCCAGTCTCGGCGTTGAATCCATAGCTACCCTTTCCCTCCTTGATCTTCTGCACAATTACGGAACCCTCGAAACCTGCATTGTCCGCTATTTGCCTCAAGGGCTCCTCCAGCGCCCTTCTTACCAGGTCAGCGCCCAGCTGCTCATCCCCTTCAAATTTTGCCCTTTCCAGGGCCTTGATAGCTCGAATGTATGCCACTCCTCCGCCGGGCACGATGCCTTCCTCCACCGCTGCCCGGGTTGCATTGAGGGCGTCTTCAACTCTGTCCTTCTTCTCCTTCATCTCCGCTTCAGTGGCAGCTCCCACGTTGATGACCGCAACTCCACCTATCAACTTGGCAAGCCGCTCCTGGAGTTTTTCACGGTCGTAGTCGCTGGTAGTCTCTTCGATTTGAGCGCGGATCTGTTTGACGCGTCCTTCCAGGGCCTTTCTGCTTCCACCACCGTCCACGATCGTGGTATTGTCCTTGTCAATGGTAATTCGCTTTGCAGTACCCAGGTCATTGATGGTCACGTTCTCCAGCTTCAGTCCCAGATCTTCGCTGATCACCTGCCCACCGGTCAGAATCGCTATGTCTTCAAGCATGGCCTTTCGCCTGTCACCAAAGCCGGGGGCCTTTACCGCAGCGCACTTCAATGTCCCCCTGATCTTGTTGACCACCAGTGTTGCCAGGGCCTCGCCTTCCACGTCTTCTGCTATGATCAAGAGCGGCCTTCCCGTCTTGGCAATCTGCTCGAGGATGGGAACCAGGTCTTTCATGCTGCTGATCTTTTTCTCGTGCAGAAGGATGTAAGGCTCTTCGAGATTGACATCCATCTTTTCCGCATCAGTCACGAAGTAGGGGCTCAAATACCCGCGGTCAAACTGCATACCTTCCACGATTTCCAGGGTCGTCTCCATTCCCTTTGCTTCTTCAACCGTAATAACCCCTTCCTTGCCTACTTTCTCCATGGCCTCTGCGATTATCTCGCCGATGGCAGGGTCATTGTTTGCAGAGACGGTGCCCACCTGGGCGATCTCTTTCTTTTCCTTGGTTGGCTTGGAGATCTTCTTGAGCTCTTCCACTACGACCTCCACAGCCTTATCTATGCCTCTCTTTATGGCCATCGGGTTTGAGCCTGCGGCTACGAGCTTTGTTCCCTCCCTGTAGAGACATTGTGCCAGGATGGTTGCCGTGGTGGTGCCGTCACCTGCTACGTCGGAAGTCTTGGAGGCAACTTCCTTGACCATCTGCACGCCCATGTTCTCGAACTTGTCTTCCAGCTCTATCTCCTTGGCTACAGTGACGCCGTCCTTGGTGGATTTAGGTGAGCCGAATGACTTTTCAAGAAGAACATTTCTTCCCTTGGGACCGAGAGTGACCTTTACGGCGTCGGCAAGGGTGTTCACACCCGTCATTATCTTCTCCCTTGCTTGCTCGCTGTACTTGATCTCCTTTTTTGCCATCAGTCCACACCTCCCTGGTTATTTCTCTATTATGCCGAGGATATCATCCTCTCTCATAATAAGGTGTTCGACCCCGTCGATCTTGATATCCGTTCCAGCATACTTGCTGAAAAGCACTCGGTCATTCTTCTTCACCTCCAAGGGGATGCGCCTCCCGTCTCCGTTGACTTTGCCGGGTCCTACTGCCACAACCTTCCCTTCCTGCGGCTTTTCTTTCGCTGTGTCAGGAATGATTATGCCTCCAGCAGTCTTCTCCTCTTCGCCTGTCCTGACCACCAGCACCCTGTCGTTTAAAGGCCTTACCTTCATACTTCAAAAACCTCCTTTCAAAAAAAATTGAGATTCTTTTCTTTCTCCACTGTTAATCGGGGATCAAATAGGCGGGAGCAAAAAGACATAAAACCATAACTACTTGATTTTATTATTTAATTTTAAGTTATTTTAATATAAACACTCTTTTGGGATTTTCAAGGCAGGCAAAGATTTTTTCCGCCAGTGCAGGTATTGATCAGGATGGATCGCCAGCCCCCACCGATATGAACCTTGAATACCTCGCCTCCAGTTCGTCCGCTGGTACCCACTCATATTCTTCCCTGAATTCACGCCAAATCTCTGAGAGGGCATCCCTGAGGCTGGCCAAGGATTCCGGGTGGGAATCAGAGACGTATCCCGCAAAGAAATCGATAAACCTCTCCTGGGAGCCAGGCATCAGAAAGGGAGGGCGCCTGGTCCCGGACCTTATTATTTCGAAAAACCTCCTGGCATCCCCCAGGGCGATACTGGAAAACCCGGGAGGCATCTTCAGCAGGTTCCGTGCCCAGAAATTGAAGAGCATCGTCTTGAAAGACACCTCTTGCATGTATTCTTCGTCCACTCGATACAAGCCCGTTAGCCTTTCCAGCAGTCCGTCCACCACCATCATGTGGCGCAAAACCTTGAGGCATTGCCCGATCTCGGACAGGTGTTCGAAATACTTGTAGTCCTTATCCCCGCCCAGACCCACATAAAATCTTGGGCTCTTTTGGAGTAGGCCCTCAAGAACTCCACCCCACTGCTCCCCCCAGAGCGAGAGATCATATCCCTTCTTTGTAAACCAGGCATCCTTGACCCATCTGTCCGCCTCCCATTTCAGTCTCAGGGCCACCCCGTAGCCCACCCTAAAGACATCCACCAGGGGGTTGTTTCTCAGAACCAGTTCTGCCTGTGAAAGATCATTTCCGCTCACTCGCTCCAGCCCCAGGCTCAGATAGCTCGCTGCCTTCCTGCACGTATCAACCAGGTCATCCAGGTCCCTCTGGAAAAGACCGTCTGCTGAAAGGATCCAATTGCACAGCCCGGCGAATTCCACCCTGATCCTGTCCTTGAAGACGGGATCCGCGGTCCTCATTGCAAGGGCCGTCATGAGGTTTTCCTCACCGACGTGGCTCATTGGAGAGAGGGGAACAAGGCCCTCGTAAACACCTTCCGGGAGACTGCTTCGATAATCCCTCCCCTCCAACGGGGAACGGAGCCGCTCGGGCGCCAGGGGCACGTAGACGGAATAGGCCTCTTCCGGTGGGAGGAACCCGTATTCCGCCAAGCGCACGTTCCTAAGCCGGTACATCTCTTCTTCCACTTCAGCAGGAAGCACTCCTGCCAGGTTCAACAGCATGGATTGGTATCGGTCAAAGTCTTCCCCTGCCATGACCCTGAAAAGGATTTCCATGGTCCCCGCATACTCCTTGTCCTGGACCCTGAGATAAAACACCCCGTCCAATGAAAAAAACCCTTCTGGCAGGTCGTATGCCTTATCCTTGTCGTCCAGTACCACCACCTCGATAGTCTTGAAAAAATGATAGGACGCCAGCATCTCACCTTCACTCAACAACCATTTCGCCAGCCTGGGGCAGTCCGCCTCTACCAGCCGCTTCAGCCACGCCCCGGTACGAGCGATGTCCAATCGGTCCCCGCTCCATAGCTCAACATCCAGGAGGTATTGCCATTGCTCGGTGCTGGCCATCCTGAGGATAGGAAGGCAGTCTTCTTCTCCAATTTTCTTGATGAGCCAGAAAAAGTCCACAAAGGGCATCTTCCTGACAAACTCCCGGGGATCGTCCATCTCCAGGATCCGATTCAAGATCTGGCTCCCTGAAAGGCTGGAGAAGTCCTTGAACAACGGGGCAAGATCCTCTACAGGCCTTTCTCGGCGCACCGGAAAATGGCCGGATCCTTCATAACCCTGGTTGATTACTGATCCTTTCATTTCCCCTTTGAGACCCGTTCCTTGATTCTTTCTCTTTTGCTTCGCATCTCTCCATCGGAGCGACGAGAGAAGCCTTCCTTGTGAGGTCTTGCTGCTGGATTTGAAGCTGCGGGTAGCAGGTGTTCAAGGATGTGAGGTAAGAGGTGGATAAATGCGAAGCTCGGGGCGCTCCCATAACGTGAACAAAACCATGCCATACGAGCCGATTGAAATCTCCCTGATCCTTGATTTGGTCTCTCAAGCTCCAAGCTATCTTCAGCCGATCTTCACCCGGGAGTCCAGGGACAAGGTCAAAATGGAAAATTCCAATGATTGCTTCTACTTAGTATATTATTATAACTACCATTGATCCCATGTCAAGTGTAGTTGAAACAAATCTCCTCCCCCTATCCCCTTCCCTCTGAAAGGAGATGATCCAGGAGCGCCTCCAGGCCGACAGTGGCCAGGCAGTAGGATTTGTCAGCCGCACCGTAGTACACGTGCACAACGCCGTCCCTCAGCGTCAGGCCACAAGGAAAGACCACGTTGTTCACGTCTCCAATCCGCTCGTAATCCGCCTCAGGTTCCAATAGGGGATCTGGAAGCCTGGCAAGAACCTTCGACGGGTCATCCATGGCCAGCAGGGCAGCGCCTACCCTGTAGACGTGGGAGTCGTCCACCCCGTGGTAGAGCAGGAGCCAACCCGCTTCGGTCTTGAGGGGAGGTGGCCCAGGGCCTATTTTTTCCGCCTCCCAGGGAAACTCTGGTTTCATGATCGTGAAATTGCCAATGGAGTCATTGTATTCTCTCCAGAACTCCCTGGCAGGGTTTATCAATCCTTCCCAGTGGTCTATGTGGGCGATCTGGATCTCGGGCAAGACCCTGTGGAGCATGGTGATCTTTCCCTGGATCAGCTCGGGGAAAATCACCGCATCCTTGCTCTCGATTCCCGGGATTATCACGCCGTGTTTCACAAAGGTATTGAAATCCCTCGTAGATGCCAGCGCAACCCTGTTTCCATGACCTGAGAATGCAGGGGCGCTCAGGGCCGTGTAGGTGACCAGATATAACAGATTCCCTTCATGAAGCTCAATTGCCGTGATCCTGGGGTCTTCGCAGCCAAAGCGGTCGTATTCTTCAGAAGGCTCGATCACCGGTCCTCTCAAGCGTTCAAAATGGATCCCGTCCTCACTCCCGGCCAGGCCTATGCTTGAGACATAATTGTCATATCCCCTACCGGTCTTCCTTCTTGTATAGCCTTTTGGCACCGCCCTGTAGAGTAAGTAGATCTTTCCATCCATTCCAGCCGCGGCCCCGCAGTTGAAGACCGCCCCCGAATCAAACTCCTCCCCTCCTCTGGCCCTTAATATGGGATTGTTGTCATGTCGCTTTAATTTCATCGTCCAACCGCCCAAAAACTTGATCTCTCGATAAAAAAATGGCGGTCAATCATTCAATTGGCCGCCACTCCCGGCTACCCGCTTCAAGATGCTTCCTTTACTAGTGCTAGTGCTGCATGTGCGCCTTCATTGGAGTTTTCAGGGTTACTGGTCGGGACGCGGGGATTTGAACCCCGGACCCCCTGAACCCCATTCAGGTGCGCTTCCAGACTGCGCCACGTCCCGATCATGTAACTCAAAACTTTATAGTATGGTTATGTATCCCTTGTCAAGGTGAAAGGGCTTCTCACAAATGCACAAAAAATTGTGCACCGTGCACAAGAAATTCAGCACTTTTGTCCGGCCCTATTCACAATCCCCTGTCTTATCAGGAGATTAGGTTTGGCATAGGTGTTGCAACAAGTGCAATAGCAATAGGAACCCACTACCCTGTTGCATATTCTCCACTCCCGTTCTCGAATCAGCCCTTGATGGCGGTCCCACCGCAAAGACCCTTTTGGGACCCCTTCACGGGGACCTCCCAAAACAAGGGGAGAAAGGGATAATGAAATGACCCCTGTAGAGTGCATTAGCAACCGTAATTTCAAGATCATCGCGAGCTATCTCGAGGACAAGCTGGGCCATTGGAACGACCTGTTCCAGGGCTGCCCCTATCCTTCGGTCCACTATGAAAGCCCCGAAGACTTTTTTCTGAACGAAGATGAGTGGACTTCCCTGGACAACTTTCAAAGGATTTTCAGGAAAGCCCGGGAAATGGTTGGCGAGCCCTATTTCTACTTCAACTGTGGGGCGTCTTCAGCGCGCCTCCGCTCCTGGGGCCGTCTCAACTACTTTGTAAAGGTCTTTCTGGGTCCAAGTGACGGTTTCAAGAGGCTGCCCTTTTTCAACAAGAATTTCAACAAAACCAAGGAATTCGATACGGTGATACCCCCCTATTACGAGCAATCCATTGGGAAAATCAGAACAATCATAAAGGTCCAGTACCATGAGGACATTGACGTAAACAAGGACTACATCACAGATCCTTACAGGAGGGGACTTATCTCATCCATACCCAGCATATGGGGGTTAAGACCAGCAATCATACGGCAACCCTTGAATCCCTATGATCCTGAAAGGCTGTTCAACGAAGAGCCCGAGTTTACCTATGCCATGTTGCAGGCCAAAATGGAGAGGGGCTACCTGACCATAAGGCACCCCCGCAACGGCAAGAGAAAGATCATTGGCAAGGAGATCCTCCTCGAACCCGAGTATATCAATGGCGAGAGGTTGTTTCTCGGCAAGTACAGAGACGTCGTTGACACCGGATCCCGCAGGGACGGAGACCATGAAAAGGCGGTCATAATAAGCGAGACCGTCACCGTCCAGGACAGGATAATGTTCAAGGCCGGGGAGATATTCGGCGCACCTTACTTCATCCTCGACATCACATATGATAGGGGGTCATTCCTGAGCAGGCTCAAACGCCTCACGAACAAAAGAGCAACATGGGAAGGGCCTGGTGCGGGACTGACAGAAACCATCAACAGGCTGAGGGAAACTATTGATTCCAGAAACGAGGCATACAGGGACCTGGAACGTACCAACCGCGAATTGCTCGAGGCCAAGAAAAGAGTAGAGCACTACTCCAGCTCCCTTGAGCAGGAGGTGATGGAAAGGACCTCTGCGTTACGCAAGGCCCAGGAAGAACTGAGGAACCTTAACAGGCACCTGGAGGAAAAGGTAAGGAGGCAGGTCAGCGAGCTGGAGCGTTATAATGAGTTGCGCCGCTATCTCGCTCCAAAACTCGCTGAGCGAATCCTGTCCAGCGGTGACAAGCTGGGAGATGAGCCCCAGCGAAAGATGATGACCGTCCTTTTTGCAGACATCAGGAATTTCTCCCAGCTTACGGATGCCCTTGAGCCGGAGGAAATCTTCCCCCTCTTGAACGGGTTCCTCTCAGAGATGATAAGACTGACCCACCGCTTCGAGGGTACGCTCAATAAGATCATTGGAGACGGCTTGCTCATCTTTTTCGGTGATCCGGTCCCCATGGTCGACCACGCCCAGAGGGCCGTGAGGATGGCGATAGAGATGCAGAAAAAGGTGCATGAAATGGGGCCCCAATGGCTCCAGTACGGCCATGTGCTCGGCATAGGCATAGGAATCAACACGGGTTACATGACTGTCGGCAACATAGGTTCTGATATACACAAGGACTACACGGTCATTGGCAAGCAGGTGAACGTGGCGGCCAGGCTTGAATCATTGGCCAAGGCGGGGCAAATCTTGATCGGTCAGAGGACCTATAGCAGGGTGAAGGGGATAGTCGACGCTGAAATGGTGGGACAACTCAAGGTCAAGGGCATCCATCACCCCATAACCACCTATAATGTCAAGGCCTTTTGAAAATCCCTTCCCTTTACGCTGGTCGCGGTTTCCCATAACTTCAGATATTTCAGGCAGTGAAAAGGTGCATGATTCTCCTTTTCTTGCGCTCCCAGGCCCCGGAGATGATTCGCGGTCCTCACAGATATTCGAAAGGGGCAACAAGATACACGGTCTCCACATTTCCCTCAGACGACCTTTAAAGTTGAAATATCCGGCGAAATGCTATAGTATTTTAATTGATATTCTCGGATCTTCCACTTGCGATTTTCTGAAATCCCTAGAGATGACATGAAACATGAGATTCGATTG
>JAFDIC010000097.1 GCA_019308525.1 Deltaproteobacteria bacterium | reverse complement strand
CGGGGGCCGGTCTTCCCATGGAGATAGCAAAAAGGGCGGTAGACTACTTCGGGAAATTCGGGTGCAAGTTCGCAGGAAACGGACTCGGGGCATCAGAGGGCTTGCTGGCACAGGGAAATCTTGATGATCCCCTGGAGGTAAAGCTAATGACAGTGGGAAGAAATCTGACCCCCGGCAGTCACTACAAGGTCATCGACGAAGAAGAGAGGGAATTGCCGATCAACGTCGTGGGCGAACTGGTAGCCAGGGGGCCGGAAGTGTTCACGGGATATTACAGGACAACGGAGGAAGAGAACAGGATCGTCTTTACCAGGGATGGGTATTACCGTACCGGGGATCTGGCAAGGATAGACGAACGGGGCTATATAAGCATTACCGGTCGAAAAAAAGACGTTATCATGAGGGGCGGGGAGACCCTGGTGCCTGGTGAAATGGAGGAGCTGATTCGCAGGCATCCCAGCGTGGAAAGGGTGGCGGTCATAGGCATGCCGGATCCCAGGATGGGGGAAAGGGCCTGCGCTTACGTGGTAACCAGGAAGGGGAAAGACCTGACCCTTGAAGAGATGGTGGCCTTTTTGAAGGAGCGGGGGGCAGGAGTCCTTCTCCTGCCGGAACGGCTGGAGATCGTGGATACTCTTCCGGTGACCGGGGTCGGGAAGGTTGACAAGAAACTGCTTCGCAAGGATATCGAGAAGAAACTCAAGAGGGAAATGCCTTGAGGCCACACTGAAGGGTGGAGCCACAATTACCCTTGCTTTGAGGCCATTTAATCTATATTCAAAGGATGCAGGGCAAAGCAGATCATCAGATCCGGCCCTGCGGGGAGACGGGTTTTTGACGGAAGGCCAAACAGTTATAACCACAAAGAGCTAAGGAGGTAGCCATGGGAATCGCCAGGGGTAGATTTGTGATCGATACACACGTACATGCTCAGCGACACGCCTTTAAATTCAAGGAACGGGGCATCAAGCCTGACTGGGCGACACTGGCAGAGGGCATGCCCGATGTGGAGGTGTATGACAACTCGGCCAGGCTTCTCTACGACATGGAAAGGTACGGCGTTGATATGTGCGTAATCATGCCCGCATTCGGAATGACGGATGAGCTGAATGGGGAAATCGTCAAGGCCCATCCGGATAAGTTCGTCTCTCTTTGCAGCGGAACCGCCTACATGAAAAGGGTGAAAGAGGGAAAGGTGAAATGGAGCATAGAAGGACATTGTGAAGAACTGGAAAGGCTGTTGGAAACTGGATCGTACGTGGGAATCGGGGAGGGCATGCCAGGAAGTATGGTGCCCAGGGAGCCGATCAGTTGGAACGAGAGATTCAAGGAGATCTGTCAGATTATGGAGCTGGCAAGAAAATACAAGGTCCCCGTCAGCTACCACACGGGCACCTTATCGGGCTACGCGGGCGCAAGACGACTCGGCCGTGTCACCGGGGAATGGGGCAACCCATCATTTGCTCATGATATTGCAGCCCATTTTCCGGACGTGCCGATCATCATGGATCACGGAGGAATGCAGGGCTGGTGGTCCGAGATGTATATGGATGCAACGCTCCATGTGGCAGCATCACATCCCAACGTCTACCTCGAAACGGGGCTTTACTGGGCGCAGTTGTATGAGAAGCCCCTTCGGGACCCCAACATAGGCCCTGAGAAGATGATGTGGGGGACGGATTGGGGGGCGTCCATACCCCAACAATGGGTGCCTGGCTTCTACCCCAGCAGCTTTGCTGACCAGAGTCGGCGACAGGGCATACCTGCCCACCAGGTCGACTATTATGGATGGAGCCTCCGTCAACTGGACAAGGCCATCGACATGTTCGACCTGCCCCAGGACGATGTCAATCTCATCCTCGGGGGAACCGCGGTCAAGGTCTTCCGTCTTGAAGAAAGGCTCCCCCATACCCGCCTCTTCAAACAATACCTCAAGATTTAGATTCACCAGGAGGGGCTCCGGCCAAAGCTGGAGCCTCCTTGCCACCCTTGCCCCCTCCAGATCCGTTTCCCCCGCTAAAGAATCAAAATTGCACCAGATATTGTATTTTCTCTTGACATATACCGCAATAGCTTGTATAAGAGCCCAAATTTCGAAATACTTTTTCTCCAGGGTCTGGCCTTCACTCTCAAAGAACGAAAGGTCAAATGCGCAGAAGGGATTTCTTAATAAGAACCTGCACTTTCATGGCGGGAACCTTTCTTGGCCTCGGTCATTTCTGCAGGGCCATTGCG
This sequence comes from Deltaproteobacteria bacterium, assembly GCA_019308525.1. Next base: position 8,428 of record JAFDIC010000097.1, on the reverse strand, counting down.
AGCGCCGGCCACGCCAAAGGGCCTTGCCTCTCCTACCCCAACATAGCCCTCATAATTGATGATATAGGATTTAGCATCAGCAGGGCCAGGGAGTTCCTGAATTTGGGAGTACCCATAACCTACTCAGTGCTCCCACGCTTACCCAAGTCCCTCGACCTCGCCCTGGAGATCCACGAAACGGGACACGAGGTCATGCTCCATCAGCCAATGGAACCCTACGACCCTAGCATCGACCCAGGACCCGGGGCCCTCTACGTGGAATACGACAGTCACCGGATCGCCGACATAGTGCAGGAAAACCTGGAAATCATCCCCAACATCGATGGTGTGAACAATCACATGGGCTCCAGGTTCACCGAGTACGAAAGGAAGATGAGGACCGTACTGGGCGTACTGAAGAACAGGGGCCTCTTTTTTGTTGATAGCCTGACGACAAGTCACTCGGCCGCCTTCAGGACAGCCAAAGCACTAAACATGAACGCTGCCAGGCGGAACATCTTCCTGGACAATCAAATTGAAGAGGAGGCAATACTCAAGCAACTGTACAGGCTAAAGAGGATCGCCATCAGGTATGGCTGCGCCGTGGGGATTGGCCACCCCTTCCCTCACACGGCCAGGGCAATCGATCGTTTTCTAAAAACTCTGGACGGCTCGGGCATATCCCTGTCCTACATGTCCAATCTCATCTGCTCGGCGTGAGTCTTTTTCCATTGCGCTCCTCACCAGGTCTCTCTTGAAAAATCCTCGGCCACTGAGCAACAGGTCCGCTGATACCTTATCTCAAGGCCATGATCAATGGCCCTCTCAATGGCTCCTTCCGATGGAAGGGCCATCCGGTTGACACCCGCGTCCACGGCCAGGATCTCCATCTTCTCATTGCCCCTCTGCCTGGCGCATCCGAAACTCGTGCGTACCGACGGCATCAATTTCCTGGCTTCCACTATTATTTCCGCCACTTCCTCTGCGCTCGGCCCGCTCACTTTCTCAAGAGGCGTACCACGTATCCTCATCAGGGAGACTATCACCAATTGCTCCACGTCAAACCGGGAAATCATCTCAAGCGCCTTCTTCTCGCCCCTTATCTTTCCGTAGTAAAGACCGCACACAACATGCGGGACTATCGGGAGCCCCGCCTTCGCAAGCGCTTCCATGGAAGAAAAGATCTCTGATACCCCGAAGCCCACGTGATAGATGGACCGATAGGTATCATCATCACCTATTACGTCAATGAGCGCCTGGTCAACACCCGCCCCCTTCAGGGCAGATGCCGTCTCCCCGTCCAAGATTCCACAATGGATTGAAATGTAGAGGCCGGTTTCCTTCTTCACTTTTGCAATCGCAGGTACGAAATCCCGCCAGGGCAACCGCCCCCCTTCGTCACAACCCCCGCTTATCAGGACCCCGATACAGCCCCTGCCGGAGAACAGCTTGCACCTCTCAACCAACGAACCAGGGGTCATGGCCTTGGGCATGGGCTCAAGGATCTTTCCCCGGCAGTGATCGCAACGGAGCTGGCATCCCTCACCGGTGATGGAGAGGGCAGGATATGATCCCCTCAGGCCATTATAGGAAAACATGCCCGGCAGGTAGAAGCCAATGCTTTTTCCCAGGTTCTTCCACGAGGTCTCCCTGGCTGACCTCAATCTTTCTTCAAACCCTACCATAGTACTCCCTCAAGGATGACAAAAATAGCAAAATATTATAGAAATCTTATTAGTTCAAGTTCTCGAGTGCATCTTACCGGCCTTTGCATAACGGCCTGTCTGGAGGTAGCCCCAACAATCCGTGAAAGGATGCTTCAAATGATCTTATCTGCCGGCCAACCATATTTTGCCCCCTATCCAGGGTTTTTTTACAGGGTGTTTCGCTCGGATGTCTTCGTGATTCTGGATGAAGTGCAATTCCCCAGGGGCACCACGTGGATAACGAGGAACCGCTTCAAAAACGACAAGGGGACCTTGTGGATGACCATCCCGGTCTGGAAAAAAGGGCTCGGCCTCCAGAAAATCAGTGAGGTAAGGATTTACCACGAGGGGGAGCACATGAGGAAGCACCTTGCCAGTCTCAAGAGCGCCTATGGTAAGGCCCCATATTTCCCCGATCATCTCCCGTTCCTGGAAAAGATCTTCTCTCAAGAGTATGAAAAACTCCTGGATATGAACCTGACCATTATCAGGTATCTCATTGAAAACCTTGGGATCAAGACCGAGATCCTTCTCCTATCCGGACTGGGGATCCACTCCACAGGAGTTGAGAGGTTGGTGGACATCTGCCTGAAGCTGGGGGCGGATCGCTTCCTTGCCCAAAACGCCTCCAGGAAATATTTAGATCAAAGATTGTTTCAAAACGTCGGAATAGAGACGGAGTTTTTCCGGCCACCGTCCCCCGTCTACCCACAGCTATGGGCAGAATTTTTGCCCAACCTGTCCGCCTTTGATCTCCTGCTCAACTGCGGACCCAGATCCCGTGACATACTAACGGGCAAGAAGGATTTTTGATCCCTCCTCTTTTTTCACTTTCTGTTGACAACTTCAGAGAAACATCCTATAGAATCAAGTATTGCTTCTGAGGGCAGGTGATCCTCTGGAGGGGGGACATCTAGCCAAGGAAAGGATTTTACGGTCTGCTTTCGGGCGAGTCCGCCTGGATCTCCGGTGAGGGACGACCGGGACGGAAAGAAACTCCAGTGGCTCTCTAACCTGTTTAATAGCCCCATTTCTTTCGAGGTCCTTTGGTCCGCCGGAGGACCTTTTCTTGTTGCATACACCGCGGCTCCCCGGAATGTAAGGAGGGCGAAATGGATAGAAACAAGGTCACTATTGCACAATTACAGGCAAAAAAGGACGCAGGCAAGAAGATTACCATGATGACGGCCTATGATTACCCTACGGGGAGGCTCGTCGATGAAGCCGGGATCGATACTATTCTCGTCGGGGATTCCCTCGCCATGGTTGTTTTGGGCTATGACTCCACCGTACCGGTAACCATGGATGAGATGCTTCACCACTGCCGGGCCGTCAGCAGGGGGGTGAAGAGCAGTTTTATCATCGGTGACATGCCTTTCATGTCCTATAACGTGTCCCTGGAACAGGCGATCCAAAACGCGGGCAGGTTTATCAAGGAAGCAGGATGTGACAGCGTGAAGCTGGAAGGAGGATCAGAGGTAGCCCATGTTGTCGAGGCAGTTGTCAAGGCCGGAATACCTGTCTGCGCCCACATCGGCCTGACCCCGCAAACCGCCACCATGTTGAGCGGTTTCAAGGTACAGGGAAAGGACGCTGAGAGTGCCAAGGCCCTCTTACGTTCCGCCAGGGATCTTGAGGATGCAGGGGCTTTCATGATGGTGATGGAATGCATTCCGGACTTTCTTGCGGCCAAGATCACGGGTGAACTGAAGATACCCACTATCGGCATAGGCGCGGGTAAGGAATGTGACGGCCAGGTCCTGGTTTATCACGACTTGGTCGGGCTCTTTGAGCGCTTTACACCGAAATTCGTAAAGCAATACATAAACCTCTCACCCATGATAAAGGACGCCCTTGTCCGTTACAAGGAAGAGGTGGAGAAGGAGGTTTTTCCGGGGCCTGAACACACTTTCTCCATGAGGCAGGAGGAGGCTGCAAAGCTTTAGGCCTGGTTCCTCTGCTATGGTCTCAGAAGAACGAGAGCGCACAATGCGTTTCCTGGTTGTTGGCCCGGGTGCCATGGGATGCCTGTTTGCCGCGGGCCTCAAGAAATCCGGACATGACGTCATCCTCTTGGACTATAAGCCGGAGCGAGCAGCGCAAATAAATGCCCAGGGAATAATCGTTGGCGGCGTCAGCGGTGAATACACGGTGGATGTGCCTGTTATGACGGGCAAGGTTCCCGAAGACCCTGACTTTGCCCTCATATGCGTCAAGTCCTACAGCACCAGGAAAGCAGCCAGAGACGCAGGCGCTTGGCTTTCCCCAAAAACGGTCGTGGTGACCCTTCAGAACGGCATCGGGAACCTCGAGGCCCTGGCAGAGGTGTTTGGTGCCGGGAGGGTAATGGGCGGGGTGACTTCGGAGGGTGCGACACTGCTCGGCCCCGGGAAGATAAGGCATGCAGGTCGCGGTGAAACAGTGGTTGGCCCTGGAAAAGATGGTGGGCCCGCGCAGCGATTGGTCTCCGCCTTCAGGAAGGCTGGGTTTCAGGCCCGAACCGTCGACAACGTTGACGAACTCCTGTGGGGAAAGCTCATCGTCAACGTGGGCATCAACGCGCTCACCGCCGTCACCAGGCTGAAAAACGGCCGGCTCATTGAGCACGAGGGATCCCTCCAAATCATGGAAAGTGCGGTCAGGGAAGCCATGGCCGTCGCAGAGGCGAAAAACATCAGGCTCCCTTACCCCGATCCCATTGCCCGGGTCAAGGAAGTATGCAAGGCCACTGCCGACAACATCGCTTCCATGCTACAGGATGTCCTCAGAGGAAGGATGACGGAAATCGACGCCATCAACGGGGCTATAGTCCGCCATGGAAAGGAGCTGGATATTCCCACCCCAGTAAATGCCACCCTCCAGTGCCTGGTACAAACCATTCAGGAAACATATGGGGAGCAGGCCTAGGATTCAGAGGCCATAATCCTTGGCTCCAGCTTCCTCCACCCTCCCGTGTCCCTCATCTATTCCAAGGCAGCCGACAGGGGTAGTTCCGCAACCCCGTCGTAGCAAAATGTTTTGACAAAGCCATCACAAGGCCTTATTTTGTTGGCTGTTCTTTGGTTCGCCACCCCAGCCCCAAAACCGTTTGTATCACGGGGAGGAAAGAGAAAGTGGAAGCCCAAGGAAAACAAGCACTTGAGGAAGAAGGGGAACTAATGGAGGTACTTGAGAACTACGAGCCGACCAGGGACAACCTTATCCCCATTTTACAGGAGGTCCAGGGGAAATACGGTTACATATCCGAAGATTCCGTTGAGCGAATAGCAACATATCTCGATATCTCCCAAAGCTGCATTTACGGAGTTGCGACCTTTTACACACAATTCAGGTTTACCAGGCCAGGGGACCACATCCTAAAGGTATGCCTTGGAACAGCTTGCCATGTAAGAGGCGGCTCTCAAATAATGGATGAGATCAGCAGGTATCTCCATATCCAGCCCGGTGAAACGACTCACGACTACAAATTCAGCCTTGAACGCGTGGCCTGCTTCGGTTCCTGTGCCCTATCTCCCGTTATTGTGGTTGACGACAAGGTTTACGGCAGGATGACCCCCAAGAAACTAAAAAAGATCCTCGAGGAAATAGAATGAATTTCCAGGAAATACAGAATAGGGCGAAAGAGGAATGGGAAAAATTTTGCCAACCCACAAAACCAAGGATTCTGATTGGCGCAGCTACATGCGGGCGGGCAGCGGGTGCGCTGGAAGTTGAGGAGGCGTTCAGGCAAGAGCTATCCGCGCGTTCTATCGAAGCAGACGTCTATGAGGTGGGAGATCTTGGAATATGTTACGCCGAACCCCTTGTGGAGATCGGCCTGCCCGATGGAAGGCGCATAATGTATAAGGATGTAAACGAGAAAACGGTCAACGAGCTTATTGAAAGCCTGATTGTCAAGGGCGATCCTCGCCCCGACCTGGCGTTGTGTAATATGGGGGAAAGGCCCATACAGGGCATCCCTGACTTTATGGAACTGCCGATGATGAAAAAGCAGGTCCGCATTGTCTTGAGAAATTGCGGGATGATTGACCCCACCAATATCAATCACTATATCGCAAGAGGCGGATATTCAGGACTTGTTCGGGCCTTGAATATGAGCCCCCGTGATGTCATTGAGGAAATCAAGTCCTCAGGTTTACGGGGTAGAGGAGGCGCAGGTTTTCCCACAGGTGTTAAATGGGGCTTTGCAAGGGATGAGAAGGCCCATGTCAAGTACATCATATGCAATGCGGATGAAGGCGACCCGGGGGCATTCATGGATCGAGCTGTGCTCGAGAGTGATCCACACGCGGTCCTGGAAGGACTTGCAATAGGCGCCTATGCCATCGGTGCTATAGTAGCCTATGTTTATATCCGGGCTGAGTATCCCCTGGCAATACAAAGGCTTGAATTGGCGATAAAGCAAATGAAGGAGCTTGGACTCCTGGGCTCGAACATACTCGATGAGGGCTTTGATCTGGACATTAGAATAAAACAGGGGGCCGGAGCCTTTGTTTGCGGAGAGGAAACAGCCCTCATTCGATCAATTGAAGGAAAGAGGGGTATGCCAAGGCCCAGGCCTCCCTTTCCTGCCCAATCCGGTCTCAATTCCAATCCCACGATCATAAACAATGTGGAAACGCTTGCGAACGTTTCAGAGATCCTGCGCAGGGGCGCCGGCTGGTTCGCCCGACACGGTTCGGAAAGCAGCAAGGGGACAAAGACCTTTGCCCTTGCAGGGAAAATAAGGCGGACCGGCCTGATTGAAGTTCCCATGGGCATCACCCTGCGAGATATCATCTTCGAAGTAGGAGGAGGGATCCTTGACAACAAGGAATTCAAGGCTGTTCAGACCGGCGGTCCCTCTGGAGGCTGTATCCCCGCAAAATTCCTTGATATGAAAGTCGATTATGAACAGCTCGCCAGGGTTGGTTCAATAATGGGCTCCGGGGGTATGATTGTCATGGATGAAGACTCCTGCATGGTTGACATCGCAAAATACTTCCTGACGTTTACCGAGAACGAATCCTGTGGAAAGTGCACCCCTTGCCGCATGGGCACACAACATCTGCTTAGCATCCTGAAGGAGATCTCGGAAGGAAAAGGCAAACCTGAGCATCTGCACCACCTTGAGACCCTGGGGAAAACGGTGAAGAATACATCTCTTTGCGGGTTGGGCCAGACCGCTCCGAACCCGGCCCTAACGACTCTCAAATATTTTCCTGAAGAGTATAAAGCACACATCTACGAACATTGCTGCCCTGCCCTTGTCTGCAAAGCCATGCTTACTTTTAGGGTGGATACGGAGGCATGCAAACTATGCGAGCTCTGCAAGAAAGAATGCCCGGTTAATGCCATAAAAGGATCCAAGAAAGCCCGTGAAGATTTTGTGATAAACCAGGAAAAATGCATTCGATGTGGCATGTGCTTTAGTGTATGCCCCTTCAAGGCAGTACAAAAGATATCGGGCGAAAGAGTCGCTGTCGAATAAATAGCAATTGAGTTAGGGGACAAGCTTTACACAAATAGGACATGCTAGACTTTAGCAGGAGCCAGATGAATAATGGATGAAATAAGCCTAACAATAGACGGTAGAGAAGTTAAGGCCCACAAGGGCGAGACGGTCTTACAGGCGGCACATAGGGCCAAAATCAAAATTCCCACGCTTTGTGCGCACCCCGCCTTGGAACCCTATGGCGGCTGTCGCCTGTGCATCGTGAAAATCGATGGCATACGAGGTCTACCTACATCGTGCACTACTCCGGTTACAGATGGAATGGTGGTGCAAACGAGAACGGATGAGATCATCGAGACACGGCGCGAGATATTGAAACTCATGCTGAGCGGACATACAAGTTCGTGCCTGGTCTGCTCGGATCGAGAGCTGTGTGAAAAATACAGGCCTCGCCCTTTCAAGGCGGGCAAGGCCACACGTTGTACCTTTTGCAGCAACAGGGATCACTGTGAACTGAGAGTGCTCTCTGACGAGTATGGAATCCATGACCTCGACCTTCCCATAATTTACAAGGACCTGGACCTGGAAAGGTACGATCCCTTTATGGACAGGGATTACAATCTGTGCATACTTTGCGGACGATGTGTCCGTATCTGCGAAAAGATATACAAGAAAGGGGTCATAGACTTCATAAACCGGGGAAAAGACGCCAGGGTGGGAACAGCCTTTAACCGGCCCCACACCAAGTCGGATTGCCGCTTCTGCGGGGCTTGCATAGATATCTGCCCGACCGGAGCCCTCACCGACAGGTATGCAAAGTGGAGAGGAGCACCCGACAATACAATTGTTTCAACATGTCCCATATGTCCCCATGGGTGCTCTGTTCGACTGAAGATAAAGGATGGAAAGATCATCGGTTCCGGGATGGTTGACTTTTCAAGGAAAGCGCGTATCTGCGCCGTGGGCAGATTTATGCTACCCCAGTTGCTTGACAATCCGTCCCGCATCCTCTCTCACCAGATACGGGTGGAGGACGGACTGATCAACGCCGGCTACAAAGATGCCTTGAACAAGGCAGTGGAAATCCTGCAACAATATCAGGGGGAACAGTTTGCCCTGATCACCGACGAGGCCTGTACCCGGGAAAACCTCTATGTGCTGGAACAATTCACAAGGAAGGTGATGAAATCTTCCAACTTCGCCGTCGCAAGGTCCGAAGACGGCAGATTGGTGCTGGATCCCCATTCCGCCCTGGAAAAGATTGAAGAGGGCACGGTCAAGGTCCTCTGTTGCACGGGCCCATTCCTTG
>JAFDIC010000619.1 GCA_019308525.1 Deltaproteobacteria bacterium | reverse complement strand
ACCGTCCATAAGGTTGATGGCCTGGATCCTTCCTTCGACAAATTTTCTTTCTCCGAATAGGTTAATGAACCAAAAGCCTTCGCCTTCAGCTTCTATCCTGGCCACGTCTTTCATGATTTCCTTTTGCTCATTGCCGCAGTTCATATACACGGTGCTCAAACACATATTCGCCTCCGAAACGCTATTTGATGATACCCTGTGCATTGTGCAGGATTTTCGTGTGCCATCGAATCTCCGATCCACAACACCCGCCGTTCATTTCAAATTCCATCTGGCCTTTAACCGTCCCTGTTGAAATGGTACATGATTGCCTCCAGCACTCCCCCGCCAATTGCCCGCGCTTTGTCCGAGATAGTGTAGCAGTTCTCTTTATTGCCCCGGGGATCAACATCGCCAGCCTTCATTCCCTCATAGACCTCGGTGCCATCCCTCAGCAGTCCCCTTAGGACACCATTGATCAGGACTTTTACGGGTTCACCATTTACAGTACCAACCACATCTCCGGCCTGGACGTAGTCGCCTATTTTCTTGACATTCATAAATTTTCCGGCCCTGGGGGCGCGGAAGACACGATCCGCAGCGAATCCGGCAATTTCGCCCGGTATGCCGGTGTTGGGTTCGGCCTCGCCCGTCAGAAGCATCCTGCCCAGATTGTGCCCGCGGTTCGTCTCAATGACAACGTGCACATCCTTCGCGGCGGTAAAACCAGGACCAAGTCCCATCACCAGATGGGCATCTTTGATGCTGGTGCCAAGGTTTTTCTTGGCCAGAATAGCGTCCACCAGGACATCCGGTTTCAGGGAGTTCCTGATTTCAGCTTCAGGGTCCACGAGAAGCGGAATTTTGTCCTCTTGCCAGGCCAGGGTGATCTCCTCAGGAGAACGAACCAGTCTCGCAGTTACGCCCTCAACTTCTTTCTCACCATCATAGACTGCTTCGCAGAAGGAAACCTCGCGCCTTACGGCCTGGGGTTGATCGATTTCCGTGAGGCAGAGCCGGAAATGACAGGAATACAGTCGATGTGCCACTCCGCTGGCCAGTTCACCTGCTCCCTTGATGAGAACTACGAGCTCAGTCAGATTTTTCATGCCGACCTCCCAACGTAATTTGCTGACTCTAGCGCTATCCTGGTCACCCTTTGGAAAATATGATCACAAAGGCCACAAGGGTGCCGGCTGCCAAAGCCATGAGACTGAACCTCCTCCGCTCCGTCTCCGCCTGAGGGAGGAGGTGCGTTGCGCCAACATAAACAAGGGCACCCGCAGAAAGGGCTAGAAGGGCACCCAGAAATGGTTTGCTCATCCTACTGATATGCGGGTACGAAACGAGCATACCCGCGGGAGTGGTTACAGCAGCCGCCATAAAGGCAAGGAGAAAGGAGGACCTTTCCTTGAACCCACCGCGAATGAGCAAAAGGTATGTGATGATTCCTTCAGGGAACTCGTGAAGGACCATACCGGTAGCGGCAAGAAAACCGGTAAAAATACTCACGGTAAATGTGATGGAGTAGATGAATCCATCGAGGAATGAATGAAATCCGATACCGATCATGGGAATGAGGCCGATGGCGTATTCCTGGTTTGAATCCCTGTCACACATGAGGGCATTGATGAACCGGTTGAATAGGTGGAGACCAAAAAAGCCGGCGAACAAATAGTAAGGCCCATGGGCGTTCATGGAAAAAGCTTTGGGAATGATATGCAGGAATGAGACGGAAATCAGGACGCCAGCGGCAAAACAGACAAAATAGATGCTGTTCTTACGTCCCCACCGCTCAAAGTGTCTTATGACATAAATGCCGATCGAGGTCACAACGGCAGCCAAGAGGCTCGCCCCGAATGCTGTCCAGAACGTATTTTCCATGCCTGACATCTCATGCCTAAAGTCTCGGGTCCATATGTCCCGGACCGCCGCACTCCGGCGTATAACAGGTGACATTGATAAAATTGCACTTCTCACCGCACTCCGGGCAGACATCCGGAGGTCTGCCCGCGGTTATG
>JAFDIC010000618.1 GCA_019308525.1 Deltaproteobacteria bacterium | reverse complement strand
CCCTTTGTTACAAAGAACGACATCCAGATAAACAGGTTGGCCGACGAACTGGTCATACGGATCGGCACGGTCAAGAGGCACATTTTGCTTCCGAGACAGGTAATGGCCTCCAAGACCATAAAAGCCAAGCTGGAAGGCCAAGAACTTTCCATTTTTTTCAAAGGAGACGAGCATGAAAGGGAAAGAGACCAAAACAGAAAAAGATGAAGGGTTGCTCTCATGCCCCGTGGCCTATCTCTTTGCAGACCTCAAGGCCCTTCTCGGCCCTAAATCCGGTTTTTTCAAGCATCTGAATCAATCCCGCGTAGAATTCTTGAAGGCCCTGCGCGCGTTGCTCGACGAAAGAATACAATCACTGGAGGAAAGGCCTTCAGGCAGGCCTGCGAGGCAGCGAACCAAGGTAAAGGTTGAATGAGGGCCGTCTCAAGGGGTGCACTGTCTTGGCGAGCCCGCCTAGATGGCGCAAGAATGCCGGCCTGGAGATACATCATTGTTCTCCCTGTGGCCTTGTAGCAACCCGAGGCCGAAAAACTGTTGACCAGATCCGTCCTGCTCTGTTAAAAGACCCTGATGTCGACAAAAGGAGATTTTTTTGGAATTCAAGAGCATTAAGGGATTCAGAGACATACTTCCCGGCGAAATTGAGCTCTGGCAACGGCTTGAGGCAAAGGCCAGAGAAGTCCTTCGCACCTTTGGCTTCAAGGAGATAAGGACCCCCATCCTGGAGTGGACCGAGCTTTTCAGCCGGAGCATCGGCCAGGATACAGACATAGTGTCAAAGGAAATGTATTCCCTTTCTGACAGCAAGGGAAGGGGGCTTACCATGAGGCCGGAGGCTACGGCTTCCGTGGTAAGGGCATACATACAGCACCGGCTCTATCAAGGCAACCCCGTACAAAAGCTCTTTACCATAGGCCCCATGTTCCGCCATGAAAGGCCCCAGAAGGGGAGGTTCAGGCAATTTCATCAGATCAATGCAGAGATCATAGGTGACCCGGGCCCAAAATCCGATGCAGACCTCATTGTCATGGCCATGACAATAATTGAGGCCTTCGGGCTCACTGGCATGAGCCTTCGCCTAAACACCCTTGGATGCCCGGGGTGCAGGAAGGAGTTTAAGATCCTGCTGAAAAAGTATCTTGAAGAAAAGGGCAAGGGGCTCTGCTCGGACTGCACCAGGAGGGCGGAATCCAACCCCCTGAGGGTCTTTGACTGCAAGGTGGAGGGTTGCAGGGAGATCGTATCCGACGCCCCTTCCATACTGGATCACATATGCGGACAGTGCCGGCAACATTTCGATTCCCTCCAGGGATATCTTTCTTCCTATGAGGTCCCCTTCATTCTGGACCCAAAACTGGTCAGGGGCCTTGACTACTATACAAGAACCACCTTTGAAATACAGACTCCAAGGCTGGGGGCACAAAATGCAGTCACCGGCGGCGGCAGATATGACGGGCTCGTGAGTCAGCTTGGTGGCCCCGAGCACCCCGCCCTGGGTTTTGCAATGGGAATGGAAAGGCTGGTGGAACTCCTCCAGGATGGGGCGAGTCAGGAGCAGGATAGACCCGACATCTTCCTTGTAGGTCTCGGTGAACATTGCGAACTCCAGGTCTTCAAGTGGGCCAATGATTTGCGAAAGCGCGGTTTCTGGGTGGAAATTGAATACGGCGCCAGAGGGCTGAAGGCCCAGATGAAGAGGGCGGACCGCCTCGGGGCAAGGAAGGTCTTGATTGTGGGCGAAGAAGAGCTTGCCTCGGGAAAGGGGGTATTCAGGGACATGGCGACAGGGGAACAGGGGGAGGTTTCACTGGAAAACGTTGTCAGTGATCTGGCGGAGATTCTTTCCCGGAAATCAAAGCCCTAGCCTGGACCTGGCGGGGAACAACTCACTGACCGCTCGGTAGCGGGTGGATCGCCCGCTTCAACTTTGTGTGGATGAGATCAATGACAAATGGAGAATATTGAAATAGACACGATAGGAGACTGGAAAAGGACCCATGAT
>JAFDIC010000096.1 GCA_019308525.1 Deltaproteobacteria bacterium | reverse complement strand
TACTGGGGTAGCCCTTTTCGGGAAGGTCCCATCTCCTCGCTGGGACATGACTTCAGGGGCCCTGTGGACTGGATATCGGCTTGTGCGGCAACATCAAGAATGATCAAAGGGAGAAATCAATGAAATTCACAATAGTCTTTTTTGCCATAATCACCTTCCTATTCACCGGCATTCCTTTACAGGCGCAGGAAAGCGTGGCAGGCGATAGAATCATGGTGTTTGCAGGCTCCGCAAGCAAGCCGGCCACGGAAGAGGCTTCCGTGATCTTCGAAAAGAAGACGGGAATCAGGGTTGATTTGACCTTCGGGGGATCCGGGTATGTGCTTTCTCAAATGATGCTCGGGAAGATGGGCGACGTGTTTTTCCCCGGCTCCTCTGATTATATGGAACTTGCCAAGAGGAAAGGGGCGGTCCTTCCAGATTCTGAAAAGATCGTGGTTTATCTCGTCCCTGCCATAAACGTTCAGAGGGGAAATCCGAAGAATATCAAGTCATTGAAGGATCTTACCCGGACGGGGCTCCGGCTCGCCATCGCCAACCCGGACGGGGTTTGTGTAGGGGCCTACGCGGTTGAAATAATAGAGAAGAATATGACTCCCGGTGAAAAGGCGGCCTTTATCAGGAACCTGGTCAACTATACAGGGAGCTGTGCCAGGACCGCCTCTGCCATATCTCTCAAGATGGTCGATGCGGTGATTGGATGGAGGGTCTTCCAATATTGGGACCCGGAGAGAATCGAGACCATCCGTCTTGATCCGTCAGAGGTGGTGCGATTGGGGTACATTCCTATAGCCGTATCCGCCTATGCTGCTCGCCCGAACCCTGCCCGGAAATATATCCAGTTTATGGTTTCCGATGAGGCTGCCGCTGTTTTCAAAAAATATCACTACTTTTCTACCCCTGAGGAGGCATTCGCATGGATCGGGGAAAGGAAGCCCGTAGGCGGTGAGTACGCAGTCCCCCGGGAGTGGTTGAAAAGATGAGATTCAGATCGCTCCTCATCACCATTTCATTTGCCGTTCTCGGCCTTTATGGAGTCTTGGTCCTCTCCCTCTTCTATTTTTTTTCCCCCTCCCATTTCCTGAACACCCTGTTCTCGCAAAGGGTCCTCTTTTCCATCCGCCTCAGTCTCCTGGCCGCCACCATGGCGACATTCCTCTCCGTGGTCCTGGCTATTCCCAGCGCCTATGCCATATCGAGATTCCATTTCAGGGGTAAGAACCTCATTGATACCGTCCTGGAGTTCCCCATGATCGTATCCCCCGCAGCCCTGGGTGCCATGATACTGATATTCTTTAACACCCCGGTCGGGGATTTGTTGCAGCAGAGTGGTATTCATTTTATCTTTGCCTTGCCCGGTATCATTCTTGCTCAATTCATGACAACGGTCGGGATTGCAACAAGGCTTATCAAAACGGCACTGGATGAGATCCCGGTGAGATACGAAAACGTGGCCAGGTCCCTTGGAGTATCGCCACAGGTGGCCTTTTTGACCATAACTCTTCCCCTGGCCAAAAAAGGAATTATCGCTTCCAGCATCCTGACCTGGGCAAAGGCCTTGGGGGAATTTGGTGCGACCATCACAGTTGCAGGATCCATGGCCATGAGGACCGAAACCATCCCCATCGCCTTGTTCATGCGCCTGTCCAACGCGGACATAGAGGGGACCGTCCTTTTGATCTTTATTTTGCTAATCACTGGCCTGGGGATCCTCTACTTTTCCAGGCTGTTGTTCAAAAAGACGACCTATGCTTGAAGTGCGAAATATCTCTCTGGTCGCCGGCGACTTTACCCTTGCAGACATAAGCTTCAGTGTTGAGGAGTCTTCCTGTCACGTCCTGATCGGTCCCACCGGAAGTGGTAAGACCCTGATGCTTGAGGCGATCATAGGCTTCAGGACACCTGGAAAGGGCGAGATTCGGCACAGGGGCAGAAACATCACAAATGCCCCGGTGGAATCCAGGGGCCTTTCTTACCTGCCTCAAGACCTGGCGCTATTTCCCCATCTCAGTGTAAGGGAAAACATATATTACTCTTTGCGTGTGAGAAGAATTAAGGATAGCCTTCCTGGAGATCTCGTAAGAGAATTGATTAGTACGCTCAATATAGGCCATCTCCTGGACAGGAGAATAGAGAATCTGAGTGGTGGTGAGAGTCAGAGGGTGGCCCTGGCAAGGGCGATTGCAACGGGAAACAGGTACTTGCTCCTGGATGAGCCCTTCTCTGCCCTGCATGAGGGCATGAAAAAGGAAATGTGGTCCTTGCTCAAAGGACTTCAGAAAAAGCACAAACTCACCCTTCTTATTGTGACCCACAATCTGGAGGAGGCCTTCATCCTGGGGGATAAGATAAGCATTATGCTGGATGGTAAGGTCGTCCAGACCGGCAGAGGAGAGGATATCTATAGGAGACCACGGAGCCTTGAAGTGGCCCGTTTCCTTGGTATTAGAAACCTCTTCAAGGTCCACACCACCGGGCGCGATGGTTCCGTGCATTGTACCGATCTGGAGACCGATCTGGCCCTTGGCCCCCCCCTTTCAGGTAATCCTGAAGGAAGAGCATATGTGGGAATCAGGGCCGAGGACGTGAAAATACTCCGTGAAGAGGGGTATGTAGAAGGAACCAATATCCTGTACGGCCGCATCACGGATATCTTTTACAAAGGGAAGGCGAATCTCGTCCTCTTTACACCTCGCGGTTCCCGCAAAACAATAGAGATCGAAGTTCCCAGTCATTACATTCAACAACAATCCATGAAAAAGGGATCAGAGGCCGGTATTTTCCTGCGCCCCGACCTCCTCTTCACGCTCCCCTAAGACCCCGTCGACCGCTGATAGATCGGGTTAGGATGGCCGGGATACTAATCCTTTCCAGTTGAGGGGGTCTTTGCTTGATAAGGCCATCACCATTGACGTATAATCTTTTCTCTGAGTCCGTGATGATGGCCAGGAGGGTCCTGGATCTCTTGGCTCATAGCGCTAGCTTGCACACTGGGATAACCCACTATGTACTTTGCCACTGCCGGAATTGACCTTCCACCCTGGCTCCCGCCCTTGGTCTCTTTTCTGATCTCCTTTTTTACCTCCATGGGTGGGGTGTCAGGGGCGTTCCTTCTGTTGCCATTCCAGATGTCCTTCCTTGGCTACACGTCCCCATCTGTCAGCGCCACAAATCAGCTCTTCAACGTGGTTGCCATACCCAGCGGCGTGTACCGGTACTACAGGGAGGGGCGTATGGTGTGGCCGCTGGTACTCATAGTGGTTATAGGTACGCTTCCCGGCGTTTTTATCGGGGCTGTCGTAAGGGTCCTCTACCTGCCTGATCCCAGGGATTTCAAGTTGTTTGCAGCGGCAGTTCTCCTTTACATAGGACTCAAAATGATTAAGGACCTGGTCAGAAAAGACCAAACCACCGTGGACAAGGGCGCCAGCGAAAGAGCATTTTACGAACTGGTTACCAAATACCACACATTGAAATCTTCAAGCAGGGGGGCGTCCTCGCAAAAGGCTCTGCCACGGGTACAAGTGACCCATTTCACACACAAAAGCCTCGGCTATACCTTCTATGGTGAACAGTTTGACATGCCCTTTTGGGGGATTTTCGCCCTGAGCTTTGCTGTTGGGATCGTGGGGGGGATATACGGGATCGGGGGTGGTGCTATAATAGCACCCTTTTTCGTGACTTTTTTCCGCCTGCCGATATACACGGTCGCAGGCGCCTCCCTCATGGGAACATTCGTCACATCCGTAGCAGGGGTCTTGTTCTATCAGGCCCTCGCCTTTTTTTACCCGACCATGTCTCTCGCTCCTGATTGGCTGCTGGGGATTCTCTTCGGCCTGGGAGGCATGGTGGGTATCTATCTCGGCGCCCGTTGTCAAAAATTTGTCCCGGCAGGAACCATAGAATGGATGCTCGTAGGGATCATCATGTTTACGGCCATTAAATACGTCTTTGGATTCCTTGGTCTTTGATGCCGGCCTGGGCCAAATGGTGGGGTCCCAGGAGAGCCTTCAAAATCCTGATTGCCCATTGCTCGGAACGGAGGGTCCGGGGCCCTCAAGGGGTCAAGCGGTCAACCTCCGAAAGTCAGAATCCCTCCACAGCCCCTGGAATTTCTCGTCAGTAGTTGCTTCGCCCTTGTACTTTTTGTCCAGTTCTATCGCCTTCTCCAGGTGTGAAAGTGCCCTGTCCCTAGAGCCCTCCATGGCAAATATCCCTGCCAGGTCGTACCATGCCCTGCCGAGGTTGGGCTTTATTCGGATGGCCTGGTTGAGGGCGATTTTAGCTTCTTCGTAGTTCTTGGCCCTCAGGAAGCTGTTGCCCTTTTTGTGCCATATCTCAGCAAACTGCGTTCTCAGCTTCATGGCCCTTTCAAGGACATCCTGGACCTGCGAGCCCTGCTCCTCACCTGGGCGGAAGTACCTTGGATCGTTATACTTTCTACGATCCTTTCCTGACCTTCTATCCTTCCCCGAACGCCGATCTTTAAGAACTGGTGTCTTCATCACCTCGCCCGTGGTCTTGAGACTTATCAAA
This sequence comes from Deltaproteobacteria bacterium, assembly GCA_019308525.1. The sequence continues at coordinate 6,230 of JAFDIC010000096.1, read as the reverse complement.
GTTAAAAAATATAGTGCTAAATTAAGTAAAATTATACATAAATTTTTGTTCCCGTCAAGCACAATCTCAACCTCGTACAAGTTTGAGCCTACCTGCCCGTGCTTTTGTCAGGAGTTCCCTGGACGTATCTCAGAAACATCTACCCTTTCTCCCCCAGCAGGAAAGCACACTTCTCCCTGCTCTGGAGGTTCAAATAGGATTAAACCCGTTCTCGCTGGCAGTTACTGTGCAGACGTATACTCAGGCTTGACCATCTTTGAAAGGCGGAATGAGAGCAAACTTCTCCTCTTATCTGTTCGGTTAGACAGTATTGGAGTGAGGTCGGGTTTCACGGCCCGCCCCTAGTGATTCACTTCCTCTTTCTTCTTGTGACCACCGCTGAGCCACCTGTCAATGGCCTCTTTGTCGAATCGCCATACCCGACCAATCCTCACCGAGGGAATTTTTCCCTCCGCCGCATATTTGCATACCGTAATTTCATGCAATTTCAGGTATTTTGCTACATCTTTTGTTGTCATTATCTGAGACATTTTCTACCTCTCCTTTTTCCTTGGGTCTTTGCTATTAATTATTATTCTTTTACATTTAAAATATAATGTTAATGAGTAGAATTTCAACCCAAGGTCAAACTGCTTTGAGAGGATTTTTCCAATCCACCTATCCTTTGCCTGGATTACTGACACTTACGCCTATGGTTGATCGAAGTATCGCTGCCAGGACTGGTCCCACTCAATAGCGCTACGGGGTTGGTTGAAGCGAACGGGGCTTTCACTCTCCGTGGGTGGAGGGGGGGCGGGAGAAACCGCTTGCACCACGGCGCGCAGTTCTTGTTGTGGTCATTCATACTTATCATTTTGCCTGAGGATAAGGGAGCTTTTCCACGGCTTCCCTTTTTGGGAAAAAAGGATGTAACCATCATAAATCCTTGACAAAATAAAAAGCTCAAAGTAAGTTTCCCAGGAACAGGCCCGATCAGGGGCCTGGAAAACAATCCTTGAATCAGGGAGCAGGGATTTATGGCACTAACCAAAGACCATATCACGAACTCTATCCACCTAGGACTCGGGTTTTCCAAGGTCCAATCCGCCAGAGTGTTGGAATCCCTTTTGGAAACCATAAAAAAGACCCTCGAAAACGGGGAGGACGTGCTGATAAGTGGGTTCGGAAAGTTCTCTGTGAAAGACAAGAGGGAGAGGAAAGGGAGAAATCCGGCCACAGGAGAAGACCTCATGCTGAGTTCACGCAGAGTGGTGACCTTCAAATGTTCTCAGGTCTTGCGTAACAAGCTCAACGGAAGAATGTAAGCCCATGCGGCCCTTGCTTCCAGGGCGATCTGGGGCGGGAGGGCTCAAGACCTGTCCTCGTAATATCGGATAATACTTTCCACCAGGCCTTTTATGGTATACTCCTGGGACACGATGCTGACGGTCAATCCGTTTGCCTTTGCGGTTTCGGCAGTAATAGGTCCGATGCAGGCAATTACCACATTCCTCATCCACTTCCGGACCTCTCGTTCCATCGAGTCGAACATGGAAAGGAAATTGGTCACGGTGGATGAACTGGTAAATGTCACTACGTCTATCTGACCTCCGTCCAGGAGATCGAGTATCTCTTCAGTTGGATGAGTGGGTCTGGATGTTCTGTAGGCTTCCACAACTTCCACCCTCGCCCCCATCTTCTTGAGTTCAATGGGCAGGACATCCCTGGCCTCCGCAGCCCTGGGTATCAATACTTCTTTGCCTTCAACTGCTTCACCCTTCAGGGCATCTACAACTGCCTCCGCCCTGAATTCTTCCGGGACCAGGTCAGGAAGTATTCCCTTTTCTCTGATTGCCCCAGCGGTCCTTGGCCCAATGGCACCTATCTTAATCCCTCTTAGGTCACGCACATCCTTTTTGTGTTCCAGGAGCCGCTGGAAAAATGATCTCACCCCGTTGACACTGGTAAAGATCACCCAGTCGTACTTATCCAGCTCCGAGATACCACGATCCAACTGGGTCCAACTGGCCGGAGGCACAATCTCGATTGTAGGAAACTCTATGCACCGGGCTCCGAGATCATTCAAGAGGGCCACCAGATCACTGGCCTGTGCCCTGGCCCTTGTCACTATGATCCTTTTCCCAAAGAGGGGGCGCTTTTCAAACCAGTTGAGTTCCTCCCTCAATCCTACAACATCACCAACGACAATTATGGCAGGCGGCCTCAATCCAGCCGCCTTGACCTTTTCGCTGATATTACTCAAATCCCCCGTAATTGTCCTCTGGCCCGGCACGGTACCCCTCTGGATGACGGCCACCGGGGTCTCCGGGGCACGGCCATGACTGATCAAGTTGTTTGCGATACCGGCCAGGTTTCCCACACCCATGAGGAATACCAGTGTACCGGCGCCGGTGGCCAGCTTGTCCCAGGCAATGGCGGACTCCTCCTTGGTTGGGTCTTCATGCCCTGTTATGAATGCCACGGTTGAGGCATAGTCACGATGAGTCAAGGGGATACCGGCATAGGCAGGAACCGCCACGGCTGAAGTGACACCAGGTACTACCTCGAAGGCAATCCCCTCCCTGGCCAGTTCCTCGGCTTCTTCTCCACCCCTGCCAAAAACAAAGGGGTCGCCTCCCTTCAGCCTCACCACGGTCGCCCCTGCCCTGGCCTTTTCCAGGATGAGCTTGTTTATCTCTTTCTGGCTCAGGCTGTGATGCCCGCCCTTCTTTCCCGCATAAATCAATTCCGCCCGTTCATTTGCGTAATCCAAGAATACCCTGTTGGCGAGGTGGTCATAAACGACGACATCCGCCCTGCCCAAGCAATCCCTTGCCTTCAGAGTCAACAGTCCCGGATCGCCAGGACCAGCCCCAACCAGATAGACCTTGCCCTTTCGCTGCTTTTCAGACAACTACCCCTAACCTCCACATGAGATTAATCTCCTGATCCCAGAAGACCCGAACGAAGATAGATGAAATCAACCCCTTCCGTAGACTCGAGCCAAGATCTCATCTGCCCCCATTGCCAGGATGCTCTCGGCCAAGGAGAGACCCAGAGATTCCGGTGAATCCTTTTTCCCCCTGATCTGACTCCCTATTACCCTGCTCCCATCCAATTCGGCCACCATTCCTCGCAAGCTTATTTCGTCCCCCGCCAAAGCGGCATGGGCAGCTATGGGGACCTGGCAACCCCCTTCAAGTCTCATCAGGAATGCTCTCTCCGCCCTGGTTTCTATCTCGGTGGGTTCATGGTGAAGAAAGCGAAGTTTTTCTTTTACCGTCCTATCCCCTTCCCTTGTTTCCAGGGCCAGTGCTCCCTGTCCTGGGGCAGGCAGAATCTCGTCGATTTCAAGGACACATGTAATCAAGTGGGAAAGGCCGAGCCGATTAAGCCCGGCCACTGCAAGAATTATTGCCTGAAGCCCTTCCTTTTCCAGTTTCTTTAGGCGGGTATCCACGTTGCCCCTGAGAGAGACGATCTCGAGGTCCGGGCGGCGGTCCAGTAGTTGTGACGTGCGCCTCAGGCTTCCCGTGCCTACCCTTGATCCCTGCGGCAGATCACCGATTGACCCGAACTCCCTGGAAATGGAAATCAGGGCGTCCCGGGGATCTTCCCGGCGTGGGAAAAAGGCCAGTTCGAGACCCTCGGGCACTTGTGCAGGCACATCTTTCAGGCTGTGGACTGCCACATCTATCTCCCCCCTCAGTAATGCCTCCTCGATTTCCTTAACAAACAGACCCTTTCCGCCTATCTTGCTCAAAGGAGAATCCAGGATCCTATCTCCCCTGGTCTTGATTCTTACCAGGGAGACAGCCACACCTTCAAAAGCGGCCTCAATCTGCTCTTTGACCCAGTTGCTCTGGCATAGGGCCAGTTTACTGGCCCTGGTACCGATCTTCAATTCCATGGTCATTTCCAGGCCTTGGCTATCTGTTTCCTTGATGATCTTGCCCCTTTGTCAGCTCCAGCAGGCATCTGGCCACAATGAAATCCTCGTGTGTCGTCACTTTGATGTTCATCTCGGATCCCTTTATGACCTTCACTGCTATGCCCATCTTTTCCACCAACTGGGCATCGTCCGTGACATCCCCCCATCCCTTCCTTTGGGCCTCGTAATGGGCCTCCATAATGTCTTCAAAGCGAAAAACCTGGGGGGTCTGTGCCATCCATAAGCACTCCCTGTGATGTGTCCTTGCGACAAGGCCCCGTTCGCCGACTTCCTTTATGGTGTCCTTTGCTGGAATCGCAGCGATCAGGGCCCGATGTCTTTTCGCCGAGGAGACCATCGTTTCTATCAGTTCGGTAGCCACCAGGGGCCTGACTCCGTCGTGTATCACCACAATATCATATCTCCCTCCAGATGCCTCTAACCCCGCTCGGACAGAGTCTTGACGCCTCTGCCCGCCTGTGACCACCTTTTCCACCTTTTCTATGCCCCAGGGTTCGATCACCTTTCTTCGGCAGTAATCAACCTGATCAGGAGGTGCGACTACAATTATGGCTTGAATGGAAGGACAAGCCTGGATCTTTTCCAGGGTCAGGCCAAGTATGGGCTTGCCATCAAGTTCCAGGAACTGTTTATAGGGCCCATCACCCATGCGGACGCCTTTCCCCGCGGCCGGGATAATGGCCACCGCACCGCGGGCCTCCATATCGTTGCTCTTTTCCGTCAAACCCTCTACCCTCAAACCTGCGAATTGTCTACCAGTCCGCACCTCCCCCTGACCATTCCAATCCTGCTCATGGCCCCTGTGCTTCCCGTCAAACAAAAGGCAGGTCTGAAGCGAAAGCCTCAGCCTGCCCTATCCACAACCCCTTTATGCTTGGGCAGCCTTTCTGGTCTGTTTCTTGAGCCGGTTGATCCTTCTCCGGAGGATCTCAACCATTTTCTTGTCCCTGGATTTGCGGGCGGCCTCTTTCTCTTCCTTGAGTTGCGAAATCTTTTCTTTCAACTGCCGTACGTTGATTTCCTTCTTGGCCTGCTTCCCCTTCCTTTTGGGTTCTTCAATACCCCTTGCCTCCTTTATGATCTTGAGGAGCTGGTCCTTCTTCATTGCATGCACGCCAGTTACGCCGGGGATTTCAAGCGCTATCTCCCTCAACTCCTTCGCGGTCATCTTGTCAAGGGGTTTTTCTTCCTTGGACTCCACGCCTTCTCTTTCTTCTTCCGACTTCTCCTTTTCTTCATTGCCATCTACTTTCTCTTCCATGATACAAGTCCTTTCCTTCAATATGATCTGGGGCCTTGGAAACAGGCTATTCCTGATCCCCCCCGCCCTTCTCCGCAGCCCTTCTGTCCTTCTTGATAAAAATGCTGAAAAGATCTATGGGGATAGGGAAAAGGGTTGTGGAATTATTCTCGGCTGAGATCTCCCTCAAAGTCTGCAAGTATCTTAGTTGCAAGGCCTCGGGGTGTTTTTCGATAATTGCTGCGGCTTCCAGCAGGCGTCTTGCCGCCTGAAATTCCCCCTCGGCATTGATCACCTTGGCACGCCTCTCTCGTTCCGCTTCAGCCTGCTTGGCCATGGCCCTCTGCATCTCCTGGGGCAGGTCGATGTGTTTCACCTCTACTGTCGTAACCTTTATCCCCCATGGGTCAGTGTGTTTGTCCAAAATGCTCTGAAGCTGCGTATTGATCTTATCTCTCTCGGATAGGAGTTCATCCAATTCCACTTGGCCGCAAACGCTTCGCAGCGTGGTCTGCGCGAGCTGGGAAGTTGCAAACAAAAAGTTTTCCACCTCGACCACGGCGTTTGTGGGATCCATCACCCTGAAATACACCACAGCGTTGACCTTTATTGAGACATTGTCCTTTGTGATAACGTCCTGGGACGGGACATCCATGGTCACGAGACGCAGACTCACCTTGACCATCTTATCAATGATAGGGATAAGGATGATCAGGCCCGGGCCCTTGGTCTTGATGACGCGTCCCAGCCTGAAGATGACACCGCGCTCGTACTCCCTGAGTATCTTTATGGCCGATGCCAAGAAGAAAATAATCAAAACTGCTGCCAGAATATAAAACATAGGTACCCTCCTTTCTCTTACATGGTGATGGCTTCGCAAAAAGTCCAATTTCTGCGTTGCGCTTCATCTCGTTGTGATTGCGGCGTACTTCTATGTACGCCTCATCCCACGAGATTCGCGCGCCTTGAACTTGAAGCTTTTTGCTTTGCCATCCAAGTTTTGACTTTTTACAAGCCCATTATGTTGTGATTGGAAAACTTAGGTCATGGTGTTCGGTT